>CAUHBW010000080.1 GCA_959604115.1 uncultured Bilophila sp.
GGACCCAGTCGAGAAACCCGTTCCAAAACGAACTCTGGTACAGAATGATGGGCAGCGGTCTGATGCGCTTCGTCTGCGCCAGCACGAAGGCTTCCGAAAGTTCGTCGATCGTTCCCATGCCGCCGGGCATGACGACGTAGGCGAGCGCATACTTGACGAACATCAGCTTGCGCAAGAAAAAGTAACGGTAATCACTGCGGATTTTGACGTACTTGTTGCACTCCTGCTCGTTGGGGAGCTGGATGTGCAGGCCGACGGACGTGCCTCCGGCCTCAGTGGCGCCCTTGTTGCCCGCTTCCATAAGGCCGGGTCCGCCGCCGGTGATGACGCCGTATCCCGACTGGACCAGCAGTTGGGAGATGGTTTCCGCCTCGGCATACAAGGGGTTGTCCGGCTTGACTCTGGCCGAACCGAAAATGGATACGCAGGGCCCCAGCTCGCTGAGCGTTTCGAATCCGTCGGTGAGTTCTGCGAGAATTCTGAACATTCGCCATGATTCACGAATGGATAACATGTCTATCGGAGATTGGCTCATACACAGCTCCTTGTTGCGATATGCGGCGACTATAGCCCGGGGGAAATACGGACGCAACCGGAATACGCGAACGCTGTCGATCATCGAAGGAAACGTCGCGGAATGAGGGACGGATATGTGCCGGGTCGGAGCCTCCGGGATGCATGGTGTCCCGGGCCCGGTGTCCACATTCTTTTCTTGTCATCGCATGCCGGTTGCGGATAGTATGAGCCCTCGTCCGAGACATTACTCTGTATCAGGAGGCTCTATGAAAGTTCATTTTCTCGGTGCGGCGCAGACGGTCACCGGTTCCTGTTATCTCATCGAGGCCTGCGGGATTCGGTTCACCGTGGATTGCGGCATGCACCAGGGGAACTCCGAAATCGAAGCCCGCAACTTTGAGACGAAAAACTACCGGCCCGCGGACATCGACTTCATTCTTCTGACGCATGCGCATATCGATCATTCGGGTCTGCTGCCCCGCATCATCCATGAAGGGTTCAAGGGGGCCATATACTGCACGCCTCCGACGGCCGCCCTTGCCGGACTGATGTTGGAAGACAGCGCGCACATTCAGGAAATGGAAGCGGAGTGGAAGCGGAAGAAGCTGAAGCGCCATACCGGGCAGAATGCCAAAAATCAGGACGTCGAGCCTCTGTACACCGTCGAGGACGCGAGAAAGGTTCCGGATCAATTCCGCGTCGTGGAATACGGCAAGACGGTTGAGCCGCATCCGGGCATTGTCGTCACCTACAGGGATGCCGGACATATCCTTGGCTCGGCCTTTCTGGAGCTCTCCATTACCGAAGAAGGCAAGACGACCCGCCTTGTCTTTTCTGGCGACCTCGGACGGCCCGGCACGCTGCTCATGCACGATCCCGTCGTTGCGAATCAGGCGGACTATCTGTTCATCGAAAGCACCTACGGCGACCGCAATCACAAGAACGAGGAAGCGACCTTCGACGAACTGGCCGAAGCCATCGCCTACAGTTACAACAACCGGGACAAGGTGATCATTCCCGCGTTCGCGGTGGGCCGTACGCAGGAAATCCTGTATTGCCTGTACCTCCTGCGCCAGCAGGGAAAGCTCCCGGAAGACATGCCCATTTTCGTCGACAGCCCGCTGGCCATCAGGGCCACGGAAGTGTTCAAGACCTTCAAGGACTATCTGGACACGCCCGAAGTCAAACTGACGACCAATATGGCGACCCTGCTTCCCAACGTGAAGTTCACGTTGGATGCCGCCGAATCGCAGGCTCTGAACGAGATGAAGGGACCGGCGATCATCATTTCCGCCAGCGGAATGTGCAATGCCGGGCGCATCCAGCACCATCTGCGCCATAACGCGTGGCGTCCGACGGCGAGCATCGTCTTCGTGGGCTATCAGGGCGTGGGTACGCCGGGCCGCCGGATCGTCGACGGCGCATCGTCCATCCGCCTGTTCAACGAAGACATCGCCATCAAGGCCAAGGTGTTCACCATCGGCGGCTTTTCCGCGCATGCCGGGCAGAGCCAGATTCTGGACTGGATCAGGAAAATGCCCCATTCCAGCATGCAGGTCGTGCTGGTTCACGGCGAAGAAAAGGCGCAGCAGACGCTCTCCGGGTTGATCAAGGAAGAATTCAAGCTTCCCGTGAGCATTCCCGGCTATATGGAAGAAATGGAGCTGGTGCCGGGGGCCATGCCCGAAGTGGTCGTCACGGCGAAGGCGCAGAGTTACGCCCATGTGGACTGGGAACTGCTGCTTGAAGAAACGGAAAGCAAGATGGCGAAGCTGCGCGCACGCCTTGAAAACGCGCAGTCCCGTCCGTGGGACGAGCAGGTGGACATCCGGGATCGCGTCCTCGAGCTCAACAAGGAATTGCTGTCCGTCCTCACCCAACTGTAAGCCGAACGGAGGGGGCCCGCACGGGCCTCTTCTCTTCCTCACCTCAACGTCGGCCGAAACCGGTCGTTTGCTGGAGCGTTCATGCGTATCATCGCCGGTGCCCTTGGGGGCCGGATATTGAAGACTGTCGAGGGACCGGGATACCGTCCGGCCACGGCCAAGGTCCGTGAGGCCATTTTTTCCATGCTTGCCGCCCGAGGCGTGGTCTGGAGCGGATTGCGCGTGCTGGATCTGTTCGCGGGGAGCGGAAGCCTGAGCTTCGAGGCCCTGAGCCGCGGCGCGCAGGAAGTCTGCCTTGTCGAACGGGAGCCCAAGGTCGTGCAGTGTCTCAACCAGAATGTGGAAACGCTTGATGTGGCCGATCGCTGCCGGGTGGCGGCGAACGACGTCGCCCGGTTCCTGCGCGGCAGGGCCTATCAGCCGTATGACATCATCTTTGCCGATCCGCCCTACGGGGAAAACCGTCTGGCTCCCACGCTCAAGGCGGTCATGAAGGGCGGCTGGCTGGCCCCCGGCGGATACCTGCTCGCCGAGATCGAAGGCTTGCTGCGTTTTGACGCCGCGTCCGCGCATGACGAGCTGGAACTGGAAACGGACAGACATTACGGACAGACCCGGATCATCTTATGGCACAAGACAAGCGAGTAGCGATCTATCCCGGCACGTTCGATCCGCTGACCAACGGACATGCCAACATCATCCGGCGCGGCCTGCGGATGTTCGACACCGTCATCGTCGCGGTGGCGGCGGATACGGGCAAGTCGCCTCTGTTCTCATTGGAAGAACGCGTCGCCATGGCGGAGAAGGTCTTTGCCAAGGAACCGGGCATTTCCGTCGAACCCTTTCAGGGGCTGCTGGTGGAATACGTCGCCCGTCGGAATGTGCACACCATTCTGCGCGGGCTCCGGGCCGTGTCCGACTTCGAGTACGAATTCCAGATCGCGCTCATGAACCGGAAGCTCCGTCCCGATATCGAGACGCTGTTCCTGATTTCCGACTACCGTTGGCTGTACATCAGTTCGACCATCGTCAAGACGGTCGCGAGCCTCGGCGGAGACGTCAGGGGGTTGGTGCCGGATCATGTGTTCGCCTGTCTTCGGGACAAGTATGGCTTTCCGCACGGGGACGTCGAACCGGTTCCTCCGCCGCCCGTTCCCAATCTGGCGGAGCTTTCCCGGTTGGCCGAACTGGAGGCGGCGGCCAAAGAGGGTTCCGGCACATGACGAAACAGCGCGTCGTCTGTCTCGTCGGTCCCACCGGCGTCGGGAAATCTGCGGTGGCGCTTCGGCTTGCCGAACGTTTCGGCGGCGAAATCATCAATGCGGATTCCCGGCAGGTCTTCCGGGCGTTTCCCCTCATCACGGCACAGCCTTCCCCCGAGGAACAGTCCCGCTGTCCGCATCGACTGTACGGCTTTCTGGACACCGACGCCCGCTTTTCCGCCGGAGCGTGGGGAGCGCGGGCGTTGCGGCACATCGAACAGGCAGCCTTCCCTTTGCTGGTCGGAGGAACGGGACTGTACCTCCGCGCTCTGTTTGACGGCATCGTGGACATTCCTCCGATACCGGAAGCCTTGCTCGCCCGGTTGACGGAAACCTGCGAGCGTGAGGGCTCCGTGGCTTTGCACCATCGTCTGAAGGAGCTGGACCCCGTCTATGCGGCACGAATCCATGCAAACGACCGGCAGCGGATTGTACGGGCGCTGTGCGTGTACGAGGCGACGGGCAAGACGTTTTCTTGGTGGCATGCCCAGACCCCGCCCCCGCGCGATGCGGATGTGCTGCGCATCGGCCTGCGTTTGCCGCTGGACACGCTGACGCCGTTGCTGGCCAAACGCATCGACGTCATGATCGAGGCCGGAGCCATTGAAGAGGCCAGTGCGGAGTATGCCGTGCACCCGGAGGGAAGCTTGCCCGGATGGTCCGGCATCGGGTGCCGGGAACTCCATCAGCATCTCGAAGGTCGACTGTCGCTGGATGCGGCGCGCGACCTGTGGATCAAGAATACCCGGGCCTATGCGAAACGTCAGCTGACATGGTTCAACGCGGACGGTCGTATTCGGTGGTTCGGTCCGAACGACGGGCAAGACATTCTCGAACTGGTGCGGGTCTGGCATCAAGCCGCCCGCTTTCCCGCGTAAAAGAGCTGTGATTGCGTTTGCGGATGCTCAAGATTCGTATCAGCTCCAATAATGATTATTGCGAAGCCGAAGTGCCCCTACGCCACCGAAATACTGATGGGGACGGCTTTCCAGCCCTTGCCGCATCAACTGGTTTCTTGAACGCAGCCATAAAAAAGCCGCCCTGTGCTTTGAGCAGGGCGGCTTTTCTTTCTTCGTCAGGGACGATTACTTCTGGCTTTCTTCCACGATGCGCTTCGTGGTGGTCGCGATTTCCAGTTCTTCATTCGTGGGAATGATGATGACCGGGATGAGGCTGTCGGGGGCGCTGATGATGCGGGCGCCGGGCTTGCGGGTGTGGTTTTCCTTGCTGTCGAGCTTGATGCCGAACGGTTCAAGGCCTTCACAGACGGCTTCGCGGACGAATTCGTCGTTTTCGCCGATGCCGGCGGTGAATACGATGGAGTCCACGCGGCCCAGCAGGAAGAAGTAGGAACCGAGCATTTTCTTGATGCTGCGGACCAGCATCTTGAAGGCCAGCTCGGCCTTTTCGTCGCCCTTTTCAATGTTGGCATGCACGTCGCGCATGTCGCTGGTGCCGCAGATGCCGAGCAGGCCGGACTGCTTGTTCAGGAGCTTGTCGGCTTCGGCGGGGGTAAGTCCCTTCTTTTCCATCACGACCGGCACGATGGCCGGGTCGATGGAACCGCAGCGGGTGCCCATCATCAGGCCTTCAAGCGGGGTGAGGCCCATGGACGTGTCGATGCACTTGCCGTTCTGAACGGCGGTCATGGAGGAGCCGTTGCCGAGGTGCATCGTGATCGAGTTCAGTTCGGACTGCGGTTTGCCGAGGAATTCGGCGGTGGCGCGGGCGATGTACTTGTGCGAGGTGCCGTGGAAGCCGTAGCGGCGGATGCGCATTTCTTCATAGAGGGAATAGGGCAGGGGATAGAGGAAGGCTTCGGGAGCCAGGCTCATGCCGAATTCGGTGTCGAACACGCCCACGTTCGGAACGCCGGGGAAGAGTTTTTCCGCCACTTCGATGCCCATGAGGTTGGCCGGGTTGTGCAACGGGCCGAGGGGGAAGCAGTCGCGGATGATTTCCTTCACCTTTTCGTCGATGAGCACGGGCGCGGTGATGGCTTCGCCGCCGTGCAGGACGCGGTGGCCGATGGCCGTGATTTCCGACTTGTCCGCGATGACGCCCTTTTCAGGATCGAGGAGCAGGGAGATGACGTCTTCCATACCTTCGACATGCGTGGGGAAGGGACGTTCGAAAACGAGTTTTTCCTGTTTGTCCGTGTCGGGAGCGATTTTGTGGGACAGCTTGCCCATGGGCTGCCCGATGCGTTCGACCACGCCGGAGCACATGACCGTATGGTCGTCCATGTTGAACAGTTGATACTTGCACGAAGAGGAGCCTGCGTTGATGACCAGAATTTTCATGGGTTCTACCAGCTGATGAAATGAAGTTAGAGGGATTCGATTTGCCAATAAAAACCGCTGGGCATCCCGGCGTCTTGTTCGTTCGGACGCAAGACGGCGGACCGGGGTGCCCGGCGGAACAATACGCTTACTTGAGGGTGATGAGACCCTTTTCGGCCTGTGCCTGAATCGCGGTGATCATGACCGTGTTGACGATGTCCGGGACCGTGCAGCCGCGGGAGAGGTCGTTCACGGGCTTGTTGAGCCCTTGAAGGACGGGCCCGATGGCGAGCGCGTCGGCGGCCCGCTGAACGGCCTTGTAGGTGTTGTTCCCCGTATTGAGGTCGGGGAAGATGAACACGGAAGCATGACCGGCAACCGGGCTGCCCGGAGCTTTTGTACGGGCGACGTCGGGATCGATGGCCGCGTCGTACTGGATAGGCCCGTCGAGCGGAAGTTCGGGGGCCTGCTCACGGGCGAGCCGGGTCGCCTCGATGACCTTGTCCACGGACTCGCCCTTGCCGGAAGTCCCGGTGGAGTAGGAAAGCATGGCGACGTACGGATCGACGCCGAACACCCGCGCGGTATGGGCCGAGCTGACGGCGATGTCGGCAAGCTGCCCTGCGGAGGGGTTCGGGTTGACCGCGCAGTCGCCGAAGACAAGGATACTCTCCTTGAGGCACATGAAAAAGACGCTGGAAACGATCGAGGTGCCGGGCTTGGTCTTGATGATCTCGAAAGCCGGGCGGATGGTGTGCGCCGTCGTATTGACCGAGCCCGAAACCATGCCGTCGGCGTCGCCCATGTACACCATCATGGTGCCGAAGTACGTGGCGTCGTTCATGCGTTCGCGCGCCAGTTCCGGCGTGGCTCCCTTGGCCTTGCGCAGTTCGTAATAGCGGTCGGCATACGTTTCGAAGGACGCGGAAGCGGTCGGCTGGATGATGGTGACGCCGTCCAGTTTCAGATTGAGGTTACGTATCTTTTCCTGAATGGCGGCGGCATCCCCGAGAAGGATGATGTCCGCGATCCCGCGCTCGCACAACGCTTCGGCGGCCCGCAGGATACGCAGTTCCTCACCCTCGGGGAGCACGATGCGCATACGGTGCCGCTGCGCCTGCTGGGCGAGGTTGAACTCGAACATCATCGGCGTGACGCGATCGGTACGGAAGTCGAAGATGCGGTTGATGAGCGTGTTCTTGTCCACGGCCTTGGCGAATGCGTCCATCGCCGCCCCGATCTTGCGGTGATCCTCCGGCGCGATCTTGCCGTGGAGTTTGGCGAGTTCCTGCAAGGTTTCGTAGGTAGCCGTTCCGACTGACAGGATAGGCACCGGAGCGCCGGTCCATCCCTCCATGAGCCGCCGCATACTGTCGGGCAGTTCGATGCCGCCGGTCAGGAGAATGCCTGACACACGCGGGTAGGACGAGGAGAGCTGCGAAGCCAGACTTGCCAGAATGATGTCGGAACGATCGCCCGGCGTCACAATCAGCATGTTCTGTTGCAGGTAGTTCATGAAGTTCCCCACCTGCATGGCGGCGACGAGATAATCGTGGACGAGGTTGTCCAGCCCTTCCTTGCCGAAAAGGATTCCGGCGTTCAGTCCCTTTCGGACTTCATCGACGCTGGGATTGCACAGGGCGGGATTCTCGTCGATGAGGAAGACGGGAGTGGCGGCCTCGCCCTCGGCGTCCGCACAGTTGGCGACGCATGCGACGTGTTCGTCCGCCGTGAGTTCGACGCGGTTGACGAACACGCAGGCTACTTCCCGCTGTTTGTCCTTCAACATGTCCAGACTGGTCCGTACGGATGCCTGCACGGCTTCCGCGTCCTTGCCCCGCCCGTTGATGACGAGGGCGATGGGAATGTTGAGACTGGCGGCGATCTCGGTGTTCAAATCAAACAGAAAGGCGGTATCCTTGTTCCGGAAGTCGGTTCCCTGACACAGGACGAAATCGTGGCTTTCCTGTAATACTTTGTATTTTTGGAAAATTTTTTCGATGAGTAGTGAGGTGTTACCCGAGGTGACGAGGTCGATCGCTTCCGCGTAGGTGCAGGCGTACGCGTCTTCATACGGCATATCCAGTTCGAAATGCCGGAGAACCAGATCGATGCCCGGATCGCGGCGCGCTTCGTCATCGACTTGATCGATGATGGGGCGGAAGAACGCGATTTTCCGTACCTGAGACTGGAGGAAATGCATCAGCCCCAAGGTCGCTACAGATTTCCCACTCGAGTCTTCCGTACCGGTAATATAGAGAGAATGGGCCATGAGGGATGCTCCGAGGATGGTAAAAGACGTTCCCGTCTGTCTGCGCCGTGATTGACGGCAATAATAATAGACGGAGTATCCCCCAAAAACAAGGGGAAACTCCGTCAGAGCCTTTCCGGGAGCCGGACATTCGGCTCCCGGAAGAGGTTTTTAGTCAGCGGTCTTGGGGAGTTCCACCGCGCCGGGGAGCTCCGTAAGATGCTTCAGCAGTTCGTAGCGTTCGTTATAGGACTTTTCCAGTTCGCTCTGGAGGCGTTCGGATTCTTCCGGATTGATGCTCTTGAGCTGGGCGTAGCGGTTTTCGCCGGCCAGGAATTCACGCAGCGTTCCGTCGGGAGCCTTGGATTCCAGCAGCAGAGGCGACTTGCCCTGAGCGGCCAGTTCGGGGTTGAAACGGTACAGAGGCCAGTAACCGCTTTCCACAGCCAGCTTGCCTTCTTCCATGCTCTTGCCCATGCCCTTACGGATGCCCTGGTTGATGCAGGGAGCGTAGGCGATGACGAGAGACGGTCCCTTGTAGGCTTCGGCTTCCTTCAGGGCCTTGAGAACCTGCTGCTTGTTGGCGCCCATGGAAACGGAGGCCACATACACGTAGCCGTAGGTCATCGCCATGCGGCCGAGGTCCTTCTTGCCGGTACGCTTGCCGGCGGCGGCAAACTTGGCGATGGAGCCGAGCGGGGTGGACTTGGAGGCCTGACCGCCCGTGTTGGAGTAGACTTCCGTGTCCATAACCAGCACGTTGATGTCTTCGCCGGAAGCCAGCACATGGTCCAGACCGCCGTAGCCGATATCATAGGCCCAACCGTCGCCGCCGAAGACCCAGATGGACTTCTTGGTGAGCAGGTCGTGCATGTCCCAGATCTCGTCGAACAGGTGGTGTTCCGGCGCGTCGGCAAGGGCGGCGAGGATTTCTTCGCCGTACTTCTTGGAGCCTTCGGCGTCGTCCTTGTTTTCCAGCCAGCCGTTGAGGGAAGCAACCAGTTCTTCGGGAAGCTCAGGCAGCTTGGCCGCTTCCGCGATGACGTCGGCGAGCTTTTCGCGACGGTGCTTGACCGCGCTCAGCATGCCGAAGCCGTATTCGGCGGCGTCTTCAAAGAGGGAGCTGCCCCAAGCCGGACCATGACCATCCTTGTTGGTGGTATACGGCACGGTGGGAGCGGAGCCGCCCCAAATGGAGGAGCAGCCGGTCGCGTTGGCGACGAGCATGCGTTCGCCGAAAAGCTGGGTGATCAGCTTGACGTAAGGCGTTTCGCCGCAGCCAGCGCAGGCGCCGGAGAATTCCAGCAGAGGCTGCTGGAGCTGGGAGCCCTTCAGGCTGTCGCGGGACATCAGGTTGTCCTTGGGTTCCACGCATTCGGTGGCGAACTTGAGATTGGCGACCTGATCTTCGATCTGGGTATGGAGCGGCTTCATGACCAGAGCCTTGGTCTTGGCCGGGCACACTTCGGCGCAGGAGCCGCAGCCGAGGCAGTCTTCAGCGTACACCTGCATGCGGAACTTGAGGCCCTTGAGTTCCTTGCCGATGGCGTCCTTGGTGACGAAGGAGTCCGGAGCGCAGGACAGTTCCTCGTCGTTCACCAGAACGGGGCGAATGGCCGCATGGGGGCAGACGAAGGAGCACTGGCAGCACTGGATGCAGTTTTCGGAAATCCATTCGGGGATGTTCACGGCTACGCCGCGCTTTTCGAACGCGGTGGTGCCGAGCGGAACCAGTCCGTCCGGTTCGAAGGCGGACACGGGCAGCTTGTCGCCCTGCTGAGCGAGGATCGGGCGCACCACGTTGGTGATGTATTCCGGTTCGTGGTTGTGACCGCAACCGCAGCCGCAGGTGCACGCTTCGGCCTTAGGCGCGTCCACGGCGTCGGCCCATTCGGCCGGAACCTTGATTTCGGTCAGGGCGGCGATGGCGTTGTCCACGGCGGCGAGGTTCATGTTGACGATCTTGTCGCCCTTGCGGCCGTAGGTCTTCTTGATGGAATCCTTCAGCAGCGACACGGCCTGATCAAAGGGAATGACTTCGGCGAGCTTGAAGAAGGCGGTCTGCATGATCATGTTGATGCGTCCGCCGAGGCCGATTTCCATAGCCACCTTCACCGCGTCCACATTGTAGAAGCGGATATGCTTGCGGGCGATGATACGCTTCATGGAAGCGGGCAGTTCGCGGCTGAGGTCTTCGACAGTATTCCATTCGGAGTTCAGTACGAACACGCCGCCGTCCTTGATGCCTTCGAGCACGTCGTACTGATGGACATAGGTGGACTTGTGGCAGGCGATGTAGTCGGCCTGATTCACCAGATAGGTGGAGCTGATGGGCGACTTGCCGAAACGCAGGTGGGACACGGTGAAGCCGCCGGACTTCTTGGAGTCATAGGCGAAGTAGGCCTGAGCGTAGAGATCGGTGTTGTCGCCGATGATCTTGATGGCCTGCTTGTTGGCGCCCACGGTGCCGTCGGCGCCAAGGCCGAAGAACTTGCACTGTACGGTGCCGGGGGCCACGGTGTCGATGTCCTTGCCGACTTCGAGGCTGGTGTAGCTCACGTCGTCGTCGATGCCCACGGAGAAGTGGTTCTTCGAACCGATGGTGTTCATGTTGTTGAACACGGCCTGCGCCATTGCGGGGGTGAATTCCTTGGACCCCAGACCGTAGCGGCCGCCGAGGATGCGGGGCGCGTTGCCCTTTTCCATGAAGGCGGCGCAGACGTCGAGGTACAGGGGTTCGCCGAGGCAGCCGGGTTCCTTGGTGCGGTCGAGCACGGTGATGGTTTCAACCGTGGTGGGGATGACCTTGAGCAGGTGTTCCACGGAGAAGGGACGGTACAGGCGAACCTTCACGAGGCCGAGACGCTGGCCCTGCGCGTTCAGCAGGTTGATCACTTCTTCGATGGTTTCACAGGCGGAACCCATGGCGATGATCACGCGGTCGGCTTCCGGATGGCCCACATAGTCGAAGGGACGGTATTTGCGGCCGGTAATGCCTTCAACCTTCTTCATCGCTTCGACGACGATGTTCGGAACGGCGTTGTAGAAGAGGTTCCGGCGTTCGGTGTTCTGGAAATAGATGTCGGGGTTCTGCGCGGTGCCGCGCTGGTGCGGATGTTCCGGATTCATGGCGTTTTGCCTGAATTCGTTCACCTTTTCCCAGTTGACGACCTTGCGGATGTCTTCATAGTCGATGACTTCGATTTTCTGGATTTCGTGGGACGTGCGGAAGCCGTCGAAGAAGTGGCAGAAAGGCACGCTGGATTCGATGGTGGACAGATGGGCCACCAGAGCGAGGTCCATACATTCCTGAACCGAGCTGGCGCACAGGAAGGCGAAGCCGGTCTGACGGGCGGCCATCACGTCCTGCTGGTCGCCGAAGATGCTCAGGGCGTGGGTGGAAAGCGCGCGGGCGGAAACGTGGAACACGGTGGGGAGCAGTTCGCCCGCGA
>CAUHBW010000081.1 GCA_959604115.1 uncultured Bilophila sp.
GTCGCTGTACTGCAACGTCAAGGACGTGGGCTTGGTGAGCATCACCGGCTGCTGCCATCAGGGGATCATCCTCTTCGCGGACACGGCCTACAAGGAGCTTGCCTACGAGAAGGATCAGTTCTACGGCCTGTACGGCGGGCTGCATATCTCGCCCTTCGACGACTGGGACCCCAAGTACGACGACCTCGTCATCGGGCTGGAGAAGTGGAATCTCCAGCAGGTGGGCTGCAACCACTGCACCGGCCTGATCACCGCCCAGAAGTTCGTGGACGCCGGATATCCGGTGGTCAAGGGGACGGCGCGGTTCCGCTCCAAGACCACGAACTATCTCGGCAACGGCGACGTCATCAAGTTCCCCGCCTGACGCGGCGCATTCGGGAGTTCGGCATGCGACTGGAAAATCTGCTTCCCCGCCCCCTCGACCTGTCCGGGGGAGCGGAGTGCGCGACGCTCATGGGGGCGCTGTTCTCCGCGATCCACCTTGATCGCCGCCGGGCGCGGTCCCTCGGCTGGCGCGGAGTGCGCCCCTCGGGCGCGCTCCGTCCGGCGTGGACTTTCCGCGTCGCCGGAAGCGGGCACGTCTTCGGGCTGGTGTTCGTGCGGGAGCGGGCGCGGGGCGACGCGCTGAGCGGCGAATTCGCGGCCTATGTCTTCCCGAAGCCGGAGGACTCCGCGCTCGACGCGTTCCCGCTGGAGGCGCTGCGGATTGCCTGCGCCGAAGGCTATGCCGGGCGCATCCGCGATCTCTCCGCCCATGCCGAGGAGGCCGAACCCTTCCGGCTCGGGACCGTGCGGATGCTGGCCGCCGCCGGCGGTTTTTCCCTGTCGCTCGTCGCCCCGGCCCGGAACCGCGTCGTGGCCGTGGAGGGCGTCCGCGTGCCGGGTTCGGAAGAATGGCTGGTGAAGCCGGGCGAGCCGGAAACGGACGTCCCGGCCTTCCGGCTCCTGCTGCGCCCGTTCGCCGCGCTGGCCGCCACGGCGGAAACGCTGCTGGAGGAACCCGCCGCCGTCGCGCTGTCCGTGTGCTCCGCGCCCGTGCTCGGCTTCGACGCCACGGGGCTGTTCCCGCTTCCCGGCCTGACGGGGCACGAACTCTCGCTGACGGCGGCCTTCGGCGGGGCAGCCGCTTCGGGAAGGCCGATCCGGCTGCCCCTGCGGCATACGCCGCACGCGGAGGAGGCCGGGAACCTGCCCGTACTGCACATTCTTTCGGGCTTCCTCGGCTCGGGGAAGACCACGTTCCTGAAACGCTGGCTCGACTTCCTGCACGGACGCGAGCGGTACACGGGCGTCATCCAGAACGAATTCGGGGAAATCGGGCTGGACGCCGCGCTCATGCGGGACGACGCCCGCGTGGAGGCGCTGGACGAGGGCTGCGTATGCTGTTCGCTGGCGGACAGCCTGCGGCCCGGCCTGCTGCGGCTCATGGCGGACATGCCCGCCGAACAGTTCATTCTTGAAACCACGGGGCTCGCCAACCCCGCCAACATCCTCGCCTCGCTCGGGGAGCTGGGCGATCTCGTGCTGCCCGGCATGGTTGTCACCGTCATGGACGCGCTCGATCTGTGCGGTGCGGGACGGGAGCTGCGCGGGGTGCGGCTGGCGCAGGCGGAACGGGCCGACGTGCTCGTCGTCAACAAGGCCGACGCCGTGGAGCCGGACGCGCTCGACGCCCTCGTCGCGCGACTGCGCGGGCTCAACCCGCAGGCGTTGATTCTGCCCGCGCGCTACGGGGCCATCGCCTTCGCCGAACTCGACGCCTTCCATTCCGCGTGGCTTGACCGCCGGGGCAGGACGTTGCCGTCGCACCGGCCCGTGCTCCCGCGTCTGGGCGAAACGGTGACGCACGCGGACGAAGGCTACGAAAGCGTGACGCTCCGGCTCGACGCCCCGTTGTCGGAAGCGGCGATCCGGGAGCTTGTCCGGGAGGCCGGGCCGGGCGTGTGCCGGGCCAAGGGCATCGTCGATCTGGACGGAGCCGGGCCCGTGGTGGTGCAGTACGCGGCGGGACGGCTGGATTTCTGGCCTGCGCCCGAAGGGGAGACGGAACGGTATCTCGTCCTGATCGGGACGGGGCTTCGCGAAACGCCGGAGGAAACCCGTGTGGCTGATTGAACTGGGCGGATGGATGATGTGGCCCCTGCTGCTGGCGTCGGTCACGGCGCTGGCGATCGTCGTCGAACGGCTGATCGTGTTCGCGGCGTGCCCGTTCCCTGACGGCGCGTTTCCCGGCCTCGTGCTGGAGGCGACGCGCACGGGGGACGTGCGTGCGCTCGCGGAGCGGATGGGCCGGATTCCCCTGCTGCTTCCGTTCGCGAAAACGCTGGCGGCGGAGGGCAACCGGGAAACCGCGCTGCGCCTTGCGGGCGAACTGGTGCTCGAACGTCTCGAAGCCCGTCTGCCGCTGCTGTCGCTGCTGGCGCGTCTCGCCCCGCTCATGGGGCTGCTCGGCACCATCCTCGGCATGATCAACACCTTCTCCCGCATCGCGGAATCCGCTTCCGGCGTGGACATGACCATGCTGGCCGGAGGCATCTGGCAAGCGCTTCTGACCACGGCGGCGGGTCTGTGCATCGCCATTCCCGCGCTGTTTTTCCTGTCCTTTTTCCAGAACCGGGTGCGCCGCGTCGCGGACGCGCTCAACAAGGCCGGGAACGCCGTCCTCGACGCCGGACGGGGGTGATCCATGCTGAACCTGCGCCCCCGGCTGCCCCGGCAGGACGAGCCCGACCTCGCGCCGCTCATCGACGTTGTCTTCATCCTGCTGATCTTCTTTATCCTTGCGGCGTCGTTCGCCGTGCGGGGGCTTGATCTCGATTTGCCTCCGGCGCAGAGCGGGCAGGCCCTCGCCGGTCGGGTGGTGGACATCCGGCTGCTCGCGGACGGCTCGTTCGAGTGCGACGGCGTGCCCGTGGACCGGGCCGACATCCGAATGCGGCTTCAGGGGCTGGTGCGGGAGTTCAGGGCGCGTCCCGGACAGCTCGTGCTCCGGGCCGCGCCCGACGCGCCGGTGGAAGCGTTGATCTTCATCGTGGACGAGGTACGGATGCAGGGCGGGGAAAAGCTGCTCATCGCCACCGCGCCCCCGAAGGAACGGCCATGACCGAGAAGGAGGCCCTGTGGACGGGCGTGGCGTTGTCGCTGTTCGCGCATTTCCTGCTGGTGTTCGCGCCGGAGCGGGAAACGCCGTCCCGCCCGGCCTTCCGGACCGAACTCCGCATGGACATGGAATCCCCGGCGGTCGCCGTGCGGGAAAACAGCGGCGTCGGCGTGATCGCGGCCCGTCCGCGCGACGCCGAAGACGCCCGGACCGCCGACCGGAAGCGCAAGGCCTTCCTCGATTATCTCGACGCGCTTGACGAGGCCGTGCACGCCCGCCGCCTCGACTCCGGGGATACGGACCTCATCGGCGTGGCGACGTATACCTTCACGGTGCGCCCGGACGGGAGTTTCACCGAACCGGAACTGCGCGTCTCGTCAGGCAATCCCCGGCTCGACGCCTCGGCGTTGCGCGCCATCCGCGCCGCCGGCGGCAAGGTGCGGCGTCCCGCGCTCGTCGGAACCGCGCCCATCCCCGTGATCCTGCAAGTCAAGTACCAGTACGGATTGCGCTAGGGCGCGCTTAATGGTTCGCCGCATACGCGCGATGCGCCGCGAAACGGTGCGGGGTTCACTGAAAACGAGTGTTCCCGACGGTGAACGTTCAAGCCTGTTCCGGGAAAATCCATGTCGGGTCCGCCCGCCGCATCGGGCCAATCCGCAGCATGCCCGCGGACTCCCGTTGCCGGGCGAGAAACGGCCGCGCGCATGGCGTGCCGTTTTCGCTCCCGCCGTCCCTTCCTGAGCCGAAACGCCGCTCGACAACGGGGCGCGGCTTCTGTTAGTCTTGCGCACCTGTTGCCGTATCAGCCGGGAGCCCGCCATGCCTCTTTCCTCAGTCCTTGCCGAAGCCCGCGTGCCGGAACATTCCGTGCCCTTCATGGAGGCCATGTCGCAAGGGACGGCCTTCCGGGAGGGGGATTACCTTTTCCTGACCGCCGACGACTGGCTCATGTGCGTCGGCTATCCGCTGTCCGGGGACTACGCGCACGACGCCTTCGAGAAGGCGTACCGCGCGGCTCTGCGCCGCGTCCCCCGGCGGCTGTCCGGCGTGGACTGCTGGGCCGTCGGGCCGGACCTTCCTCCGCGTCTCGCTCCGCACGTGACGGATCGGGACGTCTTTTACGTCCTGCCCACGGATGCGCCCGTACCCGCCCGGCTGCGGCGTCCCGTGGAGCTGGCCGCCGAACGGCTCGCCGTGCGCGAGGGCAGGGCGTTTACCCCGGCGCACCGCCGCCTGTGGACCGAATTCATGAACCGCACGCCGTTGCCCGCCAACGTGCGCGGGCTGTTCGCGCGGACCGGGGCGGTGCTGGACGCCCCAAACGCCGATCTCCGCCTGCTCGACGCCGTGGACGCGGACGGCAACCTCGCCGCCAGCCTGCTGCTGGACTACACCCCGAAGCCGTTTTGCAGCTACCTCATCGGTGCGCACTCCCGCACCCACTACACGCCCCACGCCGCCGACCTGCTCTTCGCGCGCATGCTCCGGTCCGCCCGCGACGCGGGCAAGACGCACGTCCACCTCGGCCTCGGGGTGAACGACGGCATCCGGCGGTTCAAGGAAAAGTGGGGCGGACGTCCCGCGCTTCCCTACGTCATGGCGAGCTGGCGGGAAGAGGCGGACGCCTCGTGCGAGATGATGGAAAATCTCGTCCGCGTCTTTCTCGAAATGCCGTCCGGGCTTTCCAAACGCCAGATTTTCGAGTCGCTCCCCCGGCAACGGCCCTACGCCATGCTCTGGGAGCTGACGAAAAACGGCAGAACCTCATGGATCGGGGGCACCGCGCACTTTTTCTGTTACTCGTTCGAGGCGTCCTTCCGCGACCTGTTCGAGCGGGTGGACACGGTGCTGTTCGAGGGCGCACTGGACCCCGATACGCTGGACGAGGTGGAGCGCATCGGCAGGACGCCGGACGGACGCCACCCGCCGCTGGATCGGCTGCTCGCCGAGCCTGAAATCCGCACGCTCGAACGCGTGGTGCGCGGACCGACCGGACCGGTCGCCCGGTTCCTCAACGCCGCGAATCCCCGTCCCGCCGACGTGCGCGGGATGCTGGCGCGGACGCGGCACTGGTACGCCTTCTTTTCCCTGTGGGCCGCATACCTCGAACGCAAGGGCTGGAGCCAGTCCGTGGATCTGTGCGCGTGGAACACCGCGATGGATATGGGCAAGACCGTCATCGGACTGGAAAGCCTCGAAGAGCAGGTGGCCTCGCTGGAGGCCGTGCCCGTGCCCCGCGTGATCGCCTTTTTCCGCCAGTGCCGGGATTGGGGCGCGTACACGCGGCGGAACATCAGCTCCTACCTCGCGGGCGATCTGGATCGGATGCTCGGCACGAGCACCGAGTTTCCGCCGCGCACCGAGGACATCATCGACGGCAGAAACCAGCGGTTCCGCGAACGGATGCGCCCCTTCCTCGAAGAAGGCCGCGCCGTGGCCTTCGTGGGATCGGCCCACATGCTGCAACTGCGGGATATGCTCGCCGAAGACGGATTCACCGTCCGCAAGGTGTATCCGACATGGGGGCACAGGCTCCGCGCCCTGATCAGAGGAGAACGCCATGCCTCCGTCTAGCTGGTCGTCGTTCGCCGCCGAGGCGGTCGTGCCGGAACACCTTGTGCCGTATGTTCGCGCCGTGTCCGATATGACGCCGTTGCGCTGCGGGGGATGCCTCGCCTACCGCAGCGGCCCGTCGCTGGTGCTCGTCGGGCACGCGGCGGACTCCGATCAGGATCGGCTGGAGGACGCGGTGCGCGAAGCCGCCGCGCTGGACGGGATCGCCACCGTGACCGCGCTCGGCCCTCGGAGGCCGGAAAACGCTCCGGCGTGGGCCGTCTCCGGCGAACCCGACGCCTACTGGGGCGTTCCGCTTCCCGACGCTCCGGAAAAGATGGCGTACGGGCAGAAACTCCGCAACCAGCTTCGGCGCGCCCGCCGGGACGTCGCCATCGCGCGGGAGGGCTGGAGGCCGGAGCACGCGGAACTGGTGGAACGCTACATCCGTACCCGTCCGCTCGGTCCGGGCACGCGGAATCTGTTCCGCCGCATCGGGGACTATGTGGAGGCCGTGCCCGACGCCGCGCTGTTCGCGGCGCGCGACGCGGGCGGCGCGTTGCAGGGCTTCAGCGTGGGCGATTTCACCTCGCTGGCGACCGTGTTCTACCTGTTCGCGTTCCGGCGACCGGAAAGCCCGCCCGGCACGGCGGACGCGCTGCTCGCGGCGTTGGCGGAAGAGGGCGTCCGTCGAGGGCATTCCCGCCTCAACCTCGGGTTGGGCATCCATCCGGGCATCGTTTTTTTCAAGCGCAAGTGGAACGCGACGGTTCTGCGTTCCCACGTCGAAACCACATGGACGACCGCGCCGCCGAAGGCGGGCCTGTTCGGCAGGTTGAAAACCTTTTTCCAGAAAGGAGGGCACGATGTTTGACGACGCCGCGGACCCGTTGCGCGACCCGCGTTTCACGGAACCGTCCGTCTGGCAGATGTTTCGGGAAAGCCTGTTCGGCAAGCCCCGGATGCTGGACTGCATGCAGGTGGAGGTGACGTCCGTCTGTCCGGGCCGCTGCGCCTATTGCCCACACACCACGCAGGCGGCGCGCTGGCGTTCCCGGCACATGGAGGCCGCGACCTTCGCCCGGTTGTGGCCGCTGCTTCAGGAAAGCGCGCGGGTGCATCTGCAAGGCTGGGGAGAACCGTTCCTGCATCCCCGGTTCATGGATTTCGCGGCCTTGGCCCGACGGGCGGGGTGCCGTATTTCGACGACGACCTGCGGCCTGCGTATGGACGACGCGCTGGCCCGGCGGATCGTGGACAGCGGCATCGACATCGTGGCCTTTTCGCTGACCGGCACGGACGAGGCCAGCAACGCGGACCGCGCGGGCGTCCCGTTCTCCCGCGTCTGCGAAGCGATACGCACCTTGCAGCGGGTCCGCAAGGAACGCATGGGCGTCCATCTGGAAATCCACCTCGCCTACCTGATGCTGGCGTCGCGTATGGAAGCCGTGCGGAAACTGCCCGAGCTCATGGACGAACTCGACGTGCACGCGGCGGTGATCAGCACGCTGGACTACATCGCCGCGCCGGGCATGGAGGCGGAAGCCTTTTCGCCCTACGAAACGGACAAACTGGCGGAAGCCCGCACCGTGCTGCACGAAACCGCCGAAGAGATCGCGCGTCGCGGACGCGGCTTTTTTTACAGTCTGCCGTCTTCCGATCGCGGCGAGGAGGGGGCGTCCTGCCGGGAAAACGCGGTTCGGACGCTGTATGTGGACGCCGAAGGCCGGCTTTCGCCCTGCATCTACCTCAATCTGCCCGTGGACCCCGCCGATCCCGGCTCCCGCGAGGCCGTCAATCGTCGGGTGTTCGGCTCCGTGCTCGACGAAGACCCCCTCGACGTCTGGAACAGCGGCGCGTTCCGTACGTTCCGCGACGCGCTCGAAAGCCCGTTCCCGGATATTCCCTGCCGCACCTGTCCCAAGCGGTTCGAGGTGGACGGCTGAACCGCCCGGATGGGCCTCGGAACGATCATAGTTGTTGTGTCTTCCTTCTAATGGGGCTATCTTCGCCTCTCCATCGATATGTATACCCGCAGGAGCATCATGACCGTCTCTTTTGAAGCATTGGGCTTGTCCCCGGAACTGTTGAAAGCTGTTGAAGATTTGGGGTTTGAAGAACCTTCCCCCATCCAAATTTTGGCCATTCCCTCGTTGTTGGCTGGCCGGGACGCGGTCGGTCAGGCGCAGACCGGCACCGGCAAGACCGCGGCGTTCGGCCTGCCCATTCTGGAAAAGGCCGTTCCCGGCAGGAGCGTGCAGGCGCTGGTGCTCTGCCCGACGCGCGAATTGGCCATTCAGGTTTCCGAGGAATTGAGCAAGCTCGCCGTACACAAACGGGCGATTTCGATTCTGCCGATCTACGGCGGACAGCCCATCGAACGCCAGATCCGGGCGCTCTCCAAGGGCGCGCAGGTGGTCGTGGGCACGCCGGGCCGGGTCATCGACCATTTGCAGCGCGGCACGCTCCGCTTGGGCGACGCGCGGATGGTGGTGCTGGACGAAGCTGACGAAATGCTCGACATGGGCTTCCGCGAGGACATCGAGGCCATTCTGGAGCAAAGCCCGGCGGACTGCCAGAAAGTGTTGTTTTCCGCCACCATGCCGCAGCCGATCCGCGAACTGAGCAAACGCTTTTTGTGCGAGCCGGAGATGCTGACCATCGCCCACAAGATGCTCACCGTACCCGCGATCGAGCAGGTCTACTACGAGGTGCGCCCGTATCAGAAAATGGACGCCCTGTGCCGGGTGCTGGACTCGCAGGGCTTCCGCAAGGCGTTGGTGTTCTGCGCCACAAAGCGCAGCGTGGACGAGGTTTCCGTACACCTGCAGCAGCGCGGCTATCAGGCCGACGGCCTGCACGGCGACCTGAACCAGACGCAGCGCGACCGGGTGATGAGCCGTTTTCGTACCGACGGCCTTGAGATTCTGGTGGCGACCGACGTTGCCGCGCGCGGCATCGACGTGGACGATGTGGACGCGGTGATCAACTACGACATTCCCCACGACATCGAAGGCTACGTGCACCGGATCGGGCGCACGGGCCGCGCCGGGCGCGAGGGCAAGGCCTTTACCTTTGTAACGGTGCGCGAACAATACAAAATTCGGGAAATCATCCGCTACACCAAGGCCCGCATCACGCAGGGGCAGTTGCCCACGCTGCGCGACGTGCACAATATCCGCACCTCCAAACTGCTGGAAGAGGTCCGCCGGACACTGTCCGAAGGTCCTCTGGATCGCTGGCGGGTGCTGGTGGAAGAGTTCCAGAACGAGCAGTTCCCGGACGGCGACGTGCCTGCGCGGGATATTTCCGCCGCGCTGCTCAAGCTGCTGATGCAGCGGGATTTCGGCAATCAGGACGCCGCGAACGAAATCGACGCGCTGGCCCCGGACCCGCGTCGTCCCGCAGCAGACGCGGACGGCAGGCCCAGAAGCAAGGTTCCGCCGCGCCTGCGCAGGCCTGAGAATGAGTCCATGTGTCGGCTTCAGGTGAACGTGGGACACACGCACGACGTTACGCCGCGTGCGCTGGTGGGCGCGATCACCGGAGAAAGCGGCATCCCCGGACGCAGCATCGGCGCCATCGACATCCAGCAGCATTGCAGCGTAGTGGAAGTCTCCGCCGAGCTGGCCGATCATGTGCTGGCCATTCTGAACAAGGGCGTCTTCATCAGCGGCGTCAAGGTTTCGGTGACCAAGGACGATGGCGGCGACGGCCCGCGTCCGCGCAAGCCGTTCAAGCCCGGACCGCGCCGCGGACATCCCGGCGGCAAGTTCGGCAAAAAGCCGCGCGGAGCCACGTCGGGCAGAAAAGCCTACGAAGAATCGCACTAGCAGGGCCTCGCGTTCCGTGTGCCGATTGCGGCATTCTGCGACTTCCCGTTCATATGACGAATACGCCTTCCGTGCCCATCCTGTTTAAGGACGGGGCGGAAGGCGTATTCGTCTTTCGGCCCATACGATTCGACAAGGCGATTATTGTCGAGGCTCGGAGGTCTTTTGTCGGATCGGGAACGCCGCGGCGGCGGAATACCTGCCGCATGCCGGACAAAGGCGCGAGTTTGTTCCGCGAAAAAAGCGATATGAGCCGTTTTTAAAAAAAAGATGGGGCAATGTTCATGAACCTTGTACGATGCCGCAAAGCGGCACGGAGAGCGTTTTATCCCAGAGACGTTTTGCCGGCCTTTCTCTATTTCACATAATCAGACTTATGTGAAATGAAAGCCGCCATAAAACCCGGTCCGTGGCTTCTTCGGAAGCCCGCGCCACATTCGGGACAAACCGTTCCGGCAACCCAATACGCGCACCGTGGCCGCTCGTTGTCGCAACGCGCGCATCAGAGACGCCATATGACATTTCGGTGACAAGGATTGCCACATTGTGCAAATGGCCTATACTCGGCATACTGCCTTTCCTGTCGCTGCCGAACGGGCTTGGGCGAGCCCCGGCTGTATGGGGGCTGCTTCCCCGCCCACCTCGGCCCTCTCCGGTAAAGGAAAACTGATATTCCTCGGGCAGGTTCCGCGCCGTCCCCTTCCATCAACCTCCAACCCCTGCGAGATCATGCTGACAGCCAATCGGAAAACGGAAGACTGCACGTTTCTGGCCCTGCTCATCGGGGTTACGGCCCTTTTTCTCTGGATGCTGCTGCCCTTTTTCGACGTCATTTTCTGGGCGGCGACAATCGGCATCCTGTTCCATCCCGTCTACAGAGCCATTGCCGAAAAAGGGAGGATGGGACGCATCCTTTCGGCGCTCATCACCATTGTGCTGTGCCTCGTCCTGATCATCATCCCGCTCTCGTATATCCTCTACAACTGTTTTCTTGAGGCGACGCTGCTGTACGAACGTCTGCTCTCCGGGCAGAACGCCTTTGTCGGCTACATCGACCGGATCAAGGAATCGTATCCGTTCATTCAGGACTGGCTCCACTACGCCGGATACGACATCGAACGCATCAAGGGCCTTCTGACCAAGGCTGCGCTTTCCACCAGCAGCTTCCTCGCCAAGAACACCGTCACGCTGGGCGAGAATACGCTGGGATTCCTGACCAATCTCGCGCTCGTCCTCTACATCGCCTTCTTCCTGCTTATGGATGGGGCCAAAATTCAGGAACTGCTCATCAAGGCCCTGCCCTTCGGAGATCACCGCGAAAGGCTGCTTTTCCGCAAGTTTGCCGAAGTCACGAGGGCGACGGTGAAGGGGAGTCTTCTCGTCGCCGCCGCACAGGGCGCGCTCGGCGGGCTCATCTTCTGGCTCCTCGATATCCATGCCGCACTCCTGTGGGGCGTCGTGATGACCGCGTTGGCTCTGATTCCGGTCGTGGGCGCGGCGCTCGTCTGGGGTCCGGTGGCGGTCTACCTCCTGCTGACGGGCAGCTACTGGGAGGGCGGCGTCCTGCTGGCGTACGGCTCCACGGTGATCGGACTGGCCGACAACATCCTCCGCCCGCTGCTGGTCGGACGCGACACCAAGCTGCCGGACTTTCTCGTCCTGCTCTCCACGCTCGGGGGCTTCGTCTTCTTCGGCATGGACGGCTTCGTCACGGGCCCCACGCTCGCCGTGCTGTTCGTGACCGTCTGGCAGATATTCATCGCCGAGTTCGGAGCAAACGTGCCGCCCGCTCCGGCGGATTCGGACATTCCCGCCGTTCTCCCCGCCGCGCAATCGCAGGAAACCGCATCCCCGGCTCCGAAAAAACGCGCCGCATCGCGCAAGTCTCGCAGACAACGGTAAACTCCCTCCAGCCGTCGCGCTCCCATTCCCGCATCCCGGCCCCGCATGAAGCATTCGTGCGGGGCCTGTTGTGAAGAAAAGACCAAGAAGTGTGCAGGAGCAGGTTTCCTTCATTCGATGTGAAGCGAAAAATCCATTTTTATCCTTTATATCGTATAAATAAAACTGAGGATGACTGGACTGCAACCGGGTGTTCCGGATCAGCA
>CAUHBW010000082.1 GCA_959604115.1 uncultured Bilophila sp.
CTGATTCGTAATCAGTAGGTCCACGGTTCAAATCCGCGTGCTGGCTCCAGAGAAAACAAGCCCTTACAGTGAATAGCTGTAAGGGCTTTTTTCGTTGGGGTAACGCGGAAGACGGAACCCGAGGCGATCCGTCCGTAAAAAGTCATTCGGCCTTTTCAGACATCCTGAAAGGCTCGCCTGAGACGCGAGAAGCGGTTCCAAACGCCAAGCGCGCCTGGTTCCGGATGCCGAAAAAGGAAACCTCCCCGCACAGCGGAGAGGTTCCGGTTTCAGCAAGCCGTTTTCGCCGGGTTCCCGGCGACGGCGGGAACGCATGGAAGGACAGGGCTACAGAGCGCCGTACACCGCCTTGTTCCCCACTATCGTGCACGCTACGGGAATATCCTTGATGAGCTTCTTGTCCACGGTCAGGGGATTTTCCTCAAGGACGGTGAAGTCCGCGAGCTTTCCCGGCTCGATGCTGCCCGTGTCGCGTTCCCGGTGGTGCTGGTAGGCGGCCCATATGGTGATGGACTTCAAGGCGTCGACGACCGGGATGCACTGCTGCGGCCCCAGTTCCTCGCCGTCGCTGGTGAGCCTGTTGGCGGCGGACCAGACGGAAAGCAGCGGATCTATGGGCGTGATGGAGGTGTCGTTGTGCAGGCTGAAGGGGATGTGCCGTTCGAGCGCGCTCCTCAGGGGGTTTATGCGGGCGGCGCGCTCTTTGCCGAGGAAGATGTCGCGGTGCCGCGCTCCCCAGTAGTAGGTGTGCACCACGAAGAAGGAAACGACGACGCCCAGACGGGCGATACGGTCAAGCTGATCCTCACGGGCGGTCTGGCAATGGATGACGACGTCGCGGCTCAGGGCGCTGGGATACTCCTTCTGCGCCTCCTCATACGCCACGAGGATGTCCTCGATGCCCGCGTCTCCGTTGCCGTGGATCGCCACCTGCCACCCCTGACGGTGGTAGCGTTTGACCAGTTCCACAAGAGCTTCGCGGGCGTGGATGGGGAAGCCGCGCCATGTGGTGTAGCTGCCGGGCTCTCCGTCGGGCGCGGTGGAGTAGGGATTGCTCAGATACCCCGTATAGCCTTGCAGGCTTCCGTCCTGAAAGAGCTTGACCGCCCCCAGCGTCAGCATGCCGTCGTCCGTCAGGGGCATCCCCGGACAGGGCGTGGCGGGTGCGCGCGTAAAGTCGAACGATCCGTGGCGGGGAAGGAGCTGCACCCTGTTTTTCAGCAGTCCCTTTTCATGCGCTTTGAAGTAGCAGTCCCACATGTCCGTGGTGCAGCCGCCCTCGTGGGCGGAGGTGACGCCCTTGGCCGTGTAGACGTTCGAGGCGAACGCTGCGGCCTTGAGCCACGCGTCCTCGGTGACTTCGGGGGCGGCTTCGAGAACCAGGTTGATGGCCGCCGGTTCCTGAAGGAGCCCCGTCAGCTTGCCGTCGCGCTTGACGAAAACGCCTCCGGGAGGATTGGGGGTTTGCTCCGTGATGCCCGCCATCTTCAGAGCAAGGCTGTTGACCACTCCCAGATGACCTGAAATGTGCCGCAGAAAGAGCGGATGATCCGGGCACATGGCGTCCACCTCTTCCAGCGTGAAGTGCCGCCCTTCGGCAAGCGCGGTGTCGTCGTACCCCTGACAGAGAATCCACTCGCCCTTGGGCGTGTCGGCGGCCTTTTTCCTGACCGCATCGGCGATGTCCCGCATGCTGCGGACGGTTCCGATGGGGGCGCAGTTGATGTCCAGATAGTCGCAATAGTAGTTCCCCGCCCGCATGAAATGGCTGTGTCCGTCGTAAAAGCCGGGAAGCATCGTCTTTCCTTTCAGATCGACGTATTCCGTTCCCTCGCCTTTGAACGGGGCCATTTCGCCCGCGGAACCCACGGCCAGAATGCGATCGCCGGCCACGGCGCAGCACTCGACGGCCGAACACCGGGAATCCATGGTCAGAATGGTTCCGTTATGGTAAATATGCGTCGCTTTTGTCATGTGCATTCTCCTTGCCTGACGGCGCCGGTGGGGGCGATCAGTTCTTGTTGACGAACTCCGTGTTCACCAGCCTGAGGTACTTGTCCGTGACGTAACCGGCGTTCTTGACCTTGTCGTAGTTCTCTTCGTTGATGCGCTCGGTGGCGAAATAGAAGTCGGCCATGTCCGACTGCCACTTCTGCGCCTGACTGGGGCCGGACGACGTATCAAAAAGATCGAGCTGCTCCTCAAGCGTAAACACGGGGTGGTACTTCAGGTCGTTGAGGGCCAGCTTTTCGTCGCAGAGCCTGCCGCCGAAGTCCTTGCAGAAACGCTGGTAGTCGGGCACGAGCGCCTCGGGATTCGTGCTTCTGATGAACTTCACGGCTCTGAGATACACGGAGAGGAACTTGGCGGCCATTTCCGGGTTGGCTTCGGCATAGCCGGTTTCCGCAACGAGAACGATGGGGATGGTCTTGCCGCAGTCGCGCACCGTCCCGGCCATGACGTCTCCGCGTTCGAGCACGCCGAAAAGTTCCGGCGCCCACAGGGCGACGCCGCCGTTGACGGTCCTGGAGACGAGGGCGGAGACGGCCTGCCCCTGATCCACGTTGCGCAGCTTGATGTCCTGCTGCTTGAGGCCGAAGGCGGAAAGCCATGAATAGAGCGCGTAGTGCGCCGAAGTGCCCACGCTGGTATAGAAGGTCTTGCCGCGAATGGCGTCGGCCGAACCCAGAACGTCGGGGTGGTCGGGCACCAGCCCCTTCTCCTTCGCGATGGGGCTGTCTTGCGGCAACACGACGCCGTTGCAGAGAGATTCGTCATTGCCGTTGCCGATGACCGACATGTCAAGGCGCAGATACCCGAGCATGGCCGGCAGCGCGCCCATGGCGCCGAAACGCCATTCTCCGAGGGACAGCCCGTCTATCATGGCCGGTCCGCTGGAATAGAGGGTCATCTTCACATCCAGACCGATCTCCTTGTCCCAGCCCTTGTCGCGGGCAAGCCACATCACGAACGCCTCATATTCGTCCAGCCACGCGGTGGAAAGGGAGACGGGCTTTGCCGTCGCGGCCGCGCAAGGCTGGGCAAAAGCGCACATGACGGCCAAAAGAACCGGAATCACTAGTTTTCTGAACATACGTTTCTCCTCGATTGCGAAGTCCGCCTCCCTGCGTCGCAGGCGTGTGCGGAGCCGAATAATGGATGTGGGCATTCTCTTCTTAGCAAAAAATATGCCTTCTCTCATCGAAAGAAGGCGAGAGGACGAAGGACGGCTCCCGGCGGCGCGTCATCTTTTTTCCCTGTGCTTCCTTGCGCTTTCGATGCCGTATTCGCGCAGCTTGACGTACAGCGTGGATCGCTTCATGCCCAGAATGTCGCTCGCGCCGCCGAGACCGGATATTTTTCCGCCGGTTCTCTGCATGACGTATTCGATATACCTGCGCTGCACTTCGTCCAGAGTGGGCAGCTCCGCGAAGGCCGTATCCAGCTCCGCGCCGAGTTCCTTCGTCGTCCGCACGTCCGCGGGAAGAAAATGGAGGTCAAAGGTGTTCTCATCGGAAAGGATGACCGCGCGCTCGACGATGTTCTTCATCTCGCGGATGTTGCCGGGCCATGCGTAGTTTTGAATGATTTCCAGCAGTTCCTCACCGGGATACGGCATTTTTTTCCCGTATCTGCGCGAGTACAGGTCAAGGAAATACAAGAACAGCTCTTCGAGATCCTCCCTGCGTTCCCGCAGGGCGGGGATGCGTATGGGAAAGACGGCGAGGCGGTAATAGAGATCTTCGCGGAACATCTGGTCGGCGATGGCCTGTTTCAGATCCCTGTTGGTTGCGGCGACAATCCGGAAGGACGAGTAGACCTCGGTCGTACCGCCCACGCGGTTGAACTTGTGCTCCTGAAGAACCCGCAGCAATTTGATCTGCATGTTGAGCGGGATATCCCCCACCTCGTCGATGAAAAGGGTTCCCTTGTCCGCAAGTTCGCAATAGCCGATCTTGCGTTCGCTGGCGCCGGTGAACGCCCCCTTTTCATGGCCGAAAAACTCATTCTCGAAAAGGCTTTCCGACAGCGCGGCGGGGTGGACGGCCACGAACGGGCCGCTGCAGTTGCTGTGCTGATGGATGTAGTTGGCGAGAACCTCCTTGCCGACCCCCGTTTCCCCGAGCAGCAGGATCGCCGCATCGGTGCCGGCAACCCTGTGCGCCTGCTCCAGACACCTCTTGAACGAGGGGCTCTTGCCCACGATGCGCGACATGTCCTCATGGTTCAGGTTGTTGACCACCTGAATCCGCTGCTTTTCCCGCAGGTTTCTGCGCTCACTCAGCAGCCTCACGGCGTTCCGCAGCTCGGCCGTGCAGAACAGGGACATGTGCTGCAGGTCGTCGGAGGAACAGACGTGCAGGCGGCTGGTCTTTTCCGCGCTGTCGATGTAGATGACCCAGCTTTCCTCATCGTTCGCATTGAAGGGAATGGTCAGGATGCAGTACCCGTTATAACGGCTGTATCCAAAGATTCCCCTGCGTATGTTTTCGGTCAGGCGGTGCGTTACGGGCTTGAAATTGTCGTCGTTCAATTCCGTCTGCGAAAGATTGCAGCACCCGATGCATTCGAGACGGGAACCTTTGCTATGGAAAATGGCCACCCGCTCCGCATGGAAAATCTTTCTCATGACGATGGCGAGGCTGTTGCAGTAGTTCTCAAGCGTGTCCCATTCACGGATGTTTCCCAGCTCAAAGCAGAATTTTTTGAACAGGGCCCCCCCTCCATCCTCGGAAGGCAGCTTTCCGCCAGCATCCGCGGAACTGCTGGAAACCAGACGCTCAAGCTCAATCGCCGCCAGCACCTGCCGCGCTTCGTTCCTTGCGAGCGCGGCCCCCCTGGCCTGCCCCATCTTTTCCAGAACCCGGGCTTTCAGATCGAGGGCCAGCCCCTTTTCCAACGGGGCTCCGACGGATTCGAAAATCCTTATGCTGTCCTCGACGTACTGCATGACCTCATCCAGAGGACGGCCGTTCATGAAACAAAACGTGGCCTTCATCCGGAACGCATTCCCACGCATCATATGATTGGGCCCCTCGCGCATGGATTCATACAATTCATCAAAATCAAGATCCTTCAGCACGGGGTACCCTTCGAGCGCATAGAGCATGGCCAGCTCAAGCATCCAGGGGTAGCAGTTCCCAAACGTGAGGGACGTATCCTTGTGAACTTCTTCAAATGCATTGGATATGGTTCTATACGATAACGCAAGTTCCCCGCGGTATGCCTGACACAGCGCGATGCCGATATAGGTCCGTATGCTGAACTTGGGAATGGAAAAAAAGGCAGGATCCGACAGAATGCTCTGGAAAAGGGCAAGCGCTTCGTCGTTTCTGCGCATATACGCCAGAAGAATCCCCAGATGATACCTGCAAATGAGCGAACGGGTACGGTTACCTTCGATTTCCGAGGTGGTCACGGCGGACTTGAGCATCCCTTCGGCATACGGGAAAAAGCCTCTGTACGTCGCCGCCGAGGCCGCCTGCGTGACCATCTGGGACTCCATGAGCGGCATGAATGGCTTCTGGGGATTGCTCTGCATCTTTTCAAAGATGTCTATGGCCGTCTTATAGTCGCCCGCAAGAAAATGAATGATGAAAAAAAGGGATCGGCACTGATTATACAGTTCCACTTCATTAAAACTGTTTATGGCCAACATGGCTTTCTCGCATATGGCATAGGCGAGCTTGTAGTTCACGATGCCGCTGAAGAAGAACATGAATCCCTTGCAGACGTTCAGGAAAATCTCGATACGCCTGTTCTCCGACGCCTTCGCGATAGTGAGCGTGCTTTCGAGGAGATAGCGCGCTTTCGGCACAAACTTGAGGAAATACAGGGAAACGTCGACGGTCGCCACAATGACGGGAGTGATCCGTTGCAGGTCCGGCACCCTGCTGCCGACAAGCCATTTTTCGACCCTGCCCAGCAGCAGATCCAGATATCCGTAACAGGCGAGATTCTCCGCAAGCCTGTCATGGCGATAGATGGCTTCGAGACAGAGCAGGCAGACCGCCTCGTCGTCTTCTGAATCAAAAAACTCAATGAGTTTGTCAAGATGTGAATCATTCGACTCGCCATTCGCCCTTGCCTTGAGCAACAGAGCGGTGCCTTTGGGCGTCGGAGAGAAGCCGCCCTTCGCCTCTCTGGCGAGCCCTTTCTCCACAAGCGGGAGCAAGACGTCATGGGAGGGGGCCACGCCCAGCATTTGGGCAAACATGAGAGGCATGTGGCTGTTCTGGAGTCTGGAGAGCAGCCAGAGGGTGTTGTACTCGAGAGTATCCTGAAGCATGACGCCGTCCACCTGTTACAAGAAAAAGCATATTGTCCAGATTCTGGAATCTGGATTTATTGTAGCAAGTTTTGTTCAGAATTTGAACAGAGGGAGGCTTGTGCGATCCGGCACGCTGCGGCGATGGCCTTGCCCGCGCGACCGCTGTTGCGGGTTCCCCTCCGCTGTCGGGCCCGCCGTTTTTCCTCCGGGACTCGTTCCGGCGCTCCCGGCTGCGGCTTGCCCTCCTCTTTCCGCCCATCGCGCAGGCTTAAAAAAGATTTTTTTCACGTAAGAAGCGGCCTGAGGAACATTCCGTTCCCCTTCCGCCGCAGGTCGGCAATAAAGTCCTTCCCTTCCCTTTCCGCAGAAAGGTCGTACGCACTGCTCTCCATTTGCGAAAACGTTTACGGCATACTGCGGACAATGCCGACTCATGCCGCACCGGCTCCAGTTCCTATAGCCGACAGATAGCGAAACAAGTTCGGAGAACCGGCCTGCATTCCCCACACTTCAGACATTGAAGCGACGAAGTCCATGCCGGGCATCGGAACAGTGCATGCTTATCCGGCAACGCTCCCTTTTCTCTTTATTCTTATGCGGAGATGACGGCGGGCCGAAACCATCGGGCTTTTGGTGGCATGAAATTCGCATTATTTTGGACATTCCCGGCAGAGACAGCCCCATTCTCTATCGCCCACTTGAAGACGGAGGCGCTCATGATCATCAACGCCGCACATGCCCACCGCAGCGACGTCATGTACTCCCGGAGGGACAGGCATTCCGCCGCGTTTCCCGCTCTCGGCCGCACCGAACGCATCAGTCCGCCATGCACAGCTTCAGGGAGGGACAGGCAAATGCCCCCTACGTAACTCCGCAACGCCCCGCCTTTCCATCGTCGGCGAACACATACGGCGAAAAGGGCCTCGTTCGGCTCTGATTCGCTCGTATAAAGAAGAACCGACGGAGAGTTTCATATATTGATAGAATTGGCAACCGTCACTCCAAGTTTCAAGGAATTGTTATGGAAAGTTCGTTTTATCCTTATATCGGTGCGTTCTGCTGGATAGGCCTTTTGCTCATGGTCGGCACCCTCATCCGCGCGAAGGTCAAAATTTTCCAGACCATGCTTTTCCCCGCATCCCTCATCGGAGGCATCCTCGGCTTTTTCCTCATCACCTTCGGCATCGTGGGCATGCCCTCCTCCCTCGGCTGGAAGGCGCTCACCCCCAAGGTCTTCAGCGTCCTGACCTTCCACCTCTTCGCTTTCGGCTTCGTGGGCATCGGCCTGCTTGAAAGCAACAACAAGCAGAGCGACAGCGGCAAGACGATCGCGCGCGGCGCGTGCTGGATGGCCCTCATCTTCGGCCTCCTCTTCTCCACGCAGGCGATCATCGGCAGAGGGACGTTCCAGTTGTGGCAATCGCTCTTCGGCGGAGATTACTACGCCAACAACGGCTACCTGCTCGGCGCCGGATTCACGCAGGGACCGGGACAGACGCAAGCCTACGCCACCATCTGGGAACACACCTACCACGTCGCCAACGCCCTGAATATCGGTCTGGCCTTCGCCGCCGTGGGCTTCCTCGTGGCCGGGCTCATCGGCGTGCCTCTGGCCTTTTACGGCATCAGGAAGGGCTGGATTTCCGTCGAAGGGCAGGTGGGAACGCTCCCCGGCTATTTCCTGAAGGGCATCATGCCTCAGGACAAGCAGCCCTTCTGCGCCAAGTCGACCACGCACCCCGCCAACATCGACAGCGTCGGCTTTCACTTCGGGCTCCTGTTCGCCCTGTACGGCGCCGCCTACTGCTTCGGGCTCGGCTGGTTCATGGTCATGCCCAAGGGCATCAACGGCCTCGGTTTCGGGCTTATCTTCCTCTGGGGCATGTTCTTCGCCATGCTGACCCGCATCATCTTCAGAAAGCTCAATTTCAAGCACCTCATCGACCCCGAAACGGTCCGCCGCCTGACCGGCACCACCGTGGACTTCATGATCTGCGCCGTATTCATGGGCATTCAGGTGAGCGAACTCCAGAGCGTGGCCCTTCCCTTCCTGATTTCCACCGTCATCGCCTCCATCGCCACCCTCATGATCTGCATGTGGTTCGGAAGACGCTCGCCGGAAAACGGCTTTGAAAGAGGCCTCACCCTGTTCGGCTACTGTACGGGTACCGCCGCCTCCGGCCTTCTGCTGCTGCGCATCGTCGACCCCGACTTCAAGACCACGGTCGCCGTTGAAGTCGGCATGATGAACGTCTTCACCTTCATCACCTTCAAGCCCATCACGCTTTCCATGCCGTTCGTTCCGGTGGAAGGTTTCCCGATGCTCTGGATTTTCGTCGGCGTAATCGTGATAACCCCGATCGTCATGCACTTCATGAAGTTCATCAGAAAGCGCGCCTTCTAGGGCGGATGGCCTCACTCTCCAAAGATCCGTTCTGCCGAAGACCACGGTCTTCGGCAGAATCCACGCCTCCCCGCGGCGGGCGGCCCGACCGACTCCCCGCTTGGCCTTTCACCTTTTGGAGTGGCTCTCAAGCTCTCCGTCGTTGGAACACCGTCGTTCCGTATGAAAGGAAAAGAGAGTACAATGAGCGATCCAAGGGACGTCGGCGTACTCTCTTTTTCTTTCCGAAAACGACGCCCCGGAACTTTTTCTCGTCTCTTCCAAGACATCATCGCATTGACGACAGGCGGATGCCTGGCGGCGCCGTCCGTGCCGCGACACGGAGGCGCAAAGGAAAAGGGAACAGCATATGCCAGCGCATCAGCGTCGGAACGGGCGGCACGGTCAGGCCAGTTACAGCACCAGGGAGGCTCTCCGTGCCATCTTCAACCGCAATTTCAATGTCGTAGCGCTCATGAACCTGCTGGTGATGACCGCCTACTATCTCACCTTCGTCACCAGCACCAGCTACGCGCGGGAAGCCTACGGGGCCAGCCTGAGCACGGCCGGGTTCACGGCGGGGATCATGGTCATCGGCTGCCTTGTGGGCCGCTTCCTGACGGGCAACCTGATCTCCATTTTCGGCAGCCGCCTCATCCTGTTTTCCGGTCTGCTGCTGTACGTGGGCAGCCTCGCGTCCTTCTTCGCGGTCAACTCCCTGCCCCTGCTGTTCGCCCAGCGCCTTCTGGCCGGAACGGGCGTGGGCATCATCGGGACGGCGACCGGCACCATCATCGCCTACGTGGTGCCGCAGAAATACCACGGTCTGGGAATCAGCCTCTTCAGCCTGAGCACAGCGCTGGCGCTGGCCCTCGGCCCCTTCCTCGGCATCGTCATCACCCGCTGGTGCGACTACGCCGCACTGAGCTGGACGGCTCTGGGCGTGGGGCTCGGCTGCCTGATCATCTTTTTCGGGCTGCACGCGCTCCCCGAGACGCGGCACCGGCACCGTCCCTTCTTTGAGCTCAACAGCTATGTCGACCCCCGCGTCGTGCGTTTCTCGCTGGTGGCGCTGGTCACCTGCCTGAGCTACGGGTGCGTGCAGGCGTTCATGACCTCCCTCGCCTCCGAGCGCGGCCTGACGAACGCCGCCAGCGTCTTCTTCCTCCTCTACGGCCTTGCCGCCATCGGCACCCGCCCCCTGACCGGGCGGCTTTTCGACATGCGCGGCGAAAACGTCATTTTCTATCCCTGTCTTCTGCTGACCGCGCTGTCCCTTTTCCTGCTGGCCGAAGCGCAGTCAAGCTGGATGCTGCTCCTCTCGAGCCTCCTGCTGGGAGTGGGCTTCGGCAATTTCCAGTCCGCGGGACAGAGCGTTTCCCTCTCGCTGGTTTCCCGCTCCCGCTTTGCGCAGGCCACAACGACCTTCTTTATCTTCTTCGATCTCGGCATCGGGCTGGGGCCCTATCTGTTCGGATTCCTCGTCCCCTCCGTGGGCTACGGCGGCATGTATCAGGCGCTGGCCTGCCTCGTGGTCGGCGCGGTCGTCATGTACCACTTTCTGCACGGACGGCATGCCTGAAGCTTCTCCGCCACCGCACGGAACCAATGCCTCTCCGGGACTCCCCGGGGAGGCGTTGCAGCAACTTCCCCACCCCGCCCGGCGCGGGGCGCATCAAAAGCCCCTCCCGCTCGACGAAACGTCGTCTTGAAGGAATCCCCCCAAACGGATACAACATACCCGAGCCGCTTCCGGGCCATGCCGCCCTGAGCCGCGTCCCCTGCTCTCCCGGACAAGTTCGCGCACGCCGCCCCGACGCGCGGAACCGCCGCTCCGGATTTTCCCTTGTCTTTGCACTCGGACGCACTATAGGAAACGCATACGGCACTCCCGCCGTCCTTTCCCGCAAACAAAGCCGGTACCTTCATGCCCGCCGTATCCGTCATCATCGCCAGCTACAATTACGAAACCTACTTGGACGAAGCTCTGCGCAGCGCCCGGAATCAGACCCGGCGGGACATAGAGATCATCGTGGTCGACGACGGTTCCTCCGACCATTCCGTGGAGGTCGCCGAGCGCCACGCCGCCGAGGACGCCCGCGTCCGGGTTCTGCGCCACCCCGATCACCAAAACCACGGCCTGCCCGCCACGCTCCGACTCGGCATCCAAGCCGCGACCGGGGACTGGATCGCCTTTCTCGAATCCGACGACATCTGGCTCCCGGACTGTCTGACCCTGCGCCTCAAGGCGGTGGCCGCGAACGACGCCGGAGCGGTCTTCAACGCCGTGGAACCGCTGGTGATGCCGGGCGCCGACACGGGATGGTTCGACAGCTACGTCCCCCGGGTCATGCAGGAACACCGGGACCGCGTGGCCCGGCTCCACCGGGGGCCGCATGCGGCCTTCCCGCTGCACAAGGCTCTGCTGCTCGAAAACAAGATTCCGACCTTCTCCTGCATCATGGTCCGCCGCCCCCTTCTGGAGCGCGTCTCCTTCGAGTCGCCCGTACCGCGCTGGCTGGACTGGTGGATCTGGATGCGGATCGCCCGCAAGGCGAACTTCTGCTTCGTCGATCAGCCGCTGACCCTGTGGCGGCTGCATCCCAAAAGCTACAACCACAAGATCGCCTTCTCCCGTTATCTTGAGGACGGGCGCGCGCTCTGGAACGGCTTCCGCCGGGAGCACCGGCGCGCCTTCTGGGATTCCGGCGAGAGGCTCGCGGCCCTCTTTCTCGCGCTTCCCTTCTGGGCGCGCCTCATCGCCCGCTTCTTCATGATTGCCCGCGAGCGCGGCCTCTCCGAGACCGTCGTCAGAATCAAAAGCCGGTTGAAATAGGAAGATTGGGAAGGGGGAAGGCCCCCCATTTTAAAATTGGGGCGTGCCCCCCCCCCCCCCCACCCCCCGCACCGTTTATTGTGGGCGAT
>CAUHBW010000083.1 GCA_959604115.1 uncultured Bilophila sp.
CCCCGCCGCATCTTGCCGTGTTGGGCGTGCCACTCCCTTCTTGCGCTACGCCCCGTCCGGGCGTCGTCATCCTTCCCGCACAATGGGCCACGAACGAGGTCGGTGACGGTCCGTTCCGGTCTTTTCCGAGCGGCGTTCTCTCGCGGCGTCCGTCGTCATATCCTTTTTCTTTCCGCGCGGCGTTTCGTTCGTTGAAACCGATCGCCGCGTCTGCGAATCCTTTTTTCCGCGTACGGCGTTCCGCCGTGCGCTCGCGCCGCCGTGGGCGGCAGGGAGGTCCGTATGGACGAGCATCCTCGAAGTCGTTTTGTCCGTGCCGCATCCGCGTTTTTGCGGGCGCCGTCGCACGCTTCCGTCCGGGAAAGGATTCCCGCAACGTTCCATCGGCGAGGCAGGCTCCGTCTGCTTGCGCTCAGGAGGTTGAAACTATGATGTTTTTTACGATTGCCCATGATTTTATTCAGGAGAAAAAACGGGTTGTCCGCTCTCACGCCGATGGGGGCGTCGTCGCGCCCACCCCACGCGAACGGCTTCTGGACGCGGCCCGGAAGACGCCGCAGGAGCTGTTCGAAGCCTACATGAGTTCTCCCAATGGGCTCGGCGCGTTCCGCGTCGAATCCATGCGGTCGCTGTTCGGGGCGAACGTCCTCACCCGCAGCAAGCGGGAATCTTTGGCGAAACGTCTTGCCGGAGCCTTCATCAATCCGTTTACCGCCGTTCTCGCCGTTCTCGCGCTTATTTCCTTCGTCACCGACTACCTGATCGCCGCGCCTCGGGACAGGGATCTGACCGCCGTGATCATCGTGGGCGTGATGGTGTTCGTCAGCGGCACGCTGCGCTTCGTGCAGGAATCCCGTTCCGGCAGCGCGGCGGAACGTCTTCAGGCGATGGTCACCACCACCATCGCCGTGGTGCGCGGCGGGGAATGCCGGGAACGGCCCATCGCCGAACTTGTGGCGGGCGACGTCATCCGTCTTGCTGCGGGCGACATGATTCCCGCCGACGTGCGCGTCCTCGAAACCAAGGATCTGTTCGTCAGCCAGTCCTCGCTGACCGGCGAGAGCGAACCCGTCGAGAAGTGGGCCGCGGCTTTGCCCGAAGCGGCGGACGATCCGCTGGCGTGCGCCAACCTCGCCTTCATGGGGAGCACGGTGGTCAGCGGTTCGGCCCTCGCACTCGTGGTGGCGGTGGGCGGCGACACCCTGTTCGGGGCCGTGGCGCGGCAGCTCGCGGAACGCCGCGTGCGCACGCATTTTGAGAAGGGCGTCAACGCCGTGTCGTGGGTGCTCATCCGGTTCATGCTGTGCATGGTCCCGGTGGTGCTGTTTCTCAACGGCTTCACCAAGGGCGACTGGTTCGAGGCGGCCCTGTTCGCGCTGTCCGTGGCCGTGGGACTCACCCCGGAAATGCTGCCCATGATCGTGTCCGCCAACCTCGCAAAAGGCGCGTCGGTCATGGCCGGGAAGAAGGTCATCGTCAAGCGTCTCGACGCCATCCAGAATCTCGGAGCCATGGACGTGCTGTGCACCGACAAGACCGGGACGCTCACGCAGGACCGCATCGTGCTGGAATACCCGCTCGACGTGCACGGCAACGAGGACGAGCGCGTCCTGCGCCACGCCTTTCTGAACAGCTACCATCAGACCGGCCTGCGGAATCTGATGGACGTCGCTATCGTAGAGCACGCCGACGAGAAGAACATGCTTCCGCTGCGCGAGGAATACCGCAAGGTGGACGAGATCCCGTTCGACTTCACGCGGCGGCGCATGAGCGTCGTGGTCGAGGATCGCACGGGCAAGACGCAGATCATCACCAAGGGAGCGGTGGAGGAGGTGCTTTCCATCTGCGCCTATGTGGAATACGCGGGCCGGGTGGAGCCGCTCACGGAGCCGCTCGTCGCGGAAGTGCTCGCCACCGTGCGGAGCTACAACAGGGCCGGGCTGCGCGTCGTCGCCGTGGCCCAGAAGACGAATCCGATGGTCGCAGGGGCCCTTTCCGTGGCGGACGAAGCGGACATGGTGCTGATCGGCTACCTCGCCTTCCTCGATCCGCCGAAGGCGTCCGCCGCCGGAGCCGTGGCGGCCCTGCGCGAGCACGGCGTCGCGGTCAAGGTGCTGACCGGCGACAACGACGCGGTGGCCCGCAGCGTGTGCGAACAGGTCGGCCTGCGGCCCCGTTCCGTCCTGCTCGGTCCGGAGATCGAGGGCATGGACGACGCGGCCCTGCGGGAAGCGGCGGAGGGCGCGGACGTGTTCGCCAAGCTCACCCCGCGGCAGAAGGCCCGCATCGTGGCCTGCCTGCGCGAGACGCACACCGTCGGCTTCATGGGCGACGGCATCAACGACGCGGCGGCGATGAAGGCGTCGGACGTGGGGATTTCCGTGGACACCGCCGTGGACATCGCCAAGGAATCCGCCGACGTGATCCTTCTGGAAAAGGATCTCATGGTGCTCGAACGGGGCGCGCTGGAAGGCCGCAAGACCTACGCCAACACCATAAAATACATCAAGATGACCGCCAGCTCGAACTTCGGCAACATGTTTTCGGTGCTGGCGGCGAGCGCGTTTCTGCCGTTCCTGCCGCTGGCTCCGCTTCAGGTGCTCGTGCTGAACCTCATCTATGACATCTCGTGCACGGCGATCCCGTGGGACAACGTGGACGACGCGTTCCTCAAACGCCCGAAGGCGTGGGACGCCTCCTCCATCAGCCGGTTCATGCTCTGGTTCGGACCGGCAAGCTCGGTGTTCGACATCACCACCTATGTCCTGATGTACTTTTACATCTGCCCCCTCGCGCTCGGCGGGGCCTACCATGCCCTCACCCCGGAAGCGCAGGCCGCCTTCGCCGGGCTGTTTCAGGCCGGGTGGTTCGTCGAATCGCTGTGGTCGCAGACACTGGTGATCCACACGCTGCGGACGCCGAAACTTCCGTTCGTGGAAAGCCGGGCCTCGTGGCAGGTGCTCGGCCTGAGCTGCTGCGGCATCCTCGCGGGAACCGTCCTGCCGTTCTCCTCCGTGGGCGAAGCCCTCGACATGACCGCGCTTCCCGCCGCCTACTTCCCGTGGCTGTTCGGGACGCTGCTCGCCTACATGGCGCTGACGACCTTCCTCAAGGTTCTCTTCATCAAACGGTACGGCACGTTGCTGTAAAACAAAAGGCGGGGGTACCCGCCTTCCCTTCTTCAGAGGCCGCACCAACAAGGGCAACGCCCGTGCCTCCGCATCTCCTCACCCAAAGAACATTCACGTCCAACTCAGTGAGATACGAGAAGACATCCGCGTTTCCATATCCGAGGGGGTCCGGGGGGAATCATTCCCCCCGGCCGCCGGAGGCATGCCTTTTACTCGTCCCGCTCCGGCATGGCCCTGCCGTCCTCCAGACGGGGACGGAACTCCAGATGCGCCCGGAAAACCTTCTTGATCAGCTTGCCGCTGCGCCTGACTTCCTCCAGCTCAATGGGGAAGGCGTCCGCACCGATAAGGCGAAGCTCCAGATCGCCGTCCGGGGTGCGCTGGAACCGGGCCGACTTCACGATCTGCCGGTGGCTCTTGTCCAGACGCTCCGCAAGAGTGAGGAACAGCGACAGCAGCCGAACCTCTTCCCGGATGCTCTCGTCCAGTTCGAGGAACAGCGGTATCTTTTTGGAAGCCCGCTTGCGATGGAAGAAGGCGACGGCCGCCATCAGTTCGATTTCGCGCTCCGTAAACCCGAGCAGCTCGGTATTGCGGATGAGATAGTGGGTGTGCGCATGGTGGTTGGCAAAGGAAATGAAAATGCCGATGTCGTGCAGCAGCGCGGCGTAGTACAGCAGCTCGCGGGAAACCGGAGCGGCGTCGTGCAGCCCGATGGCCCTGGCGCTGTCGTACAGTTCGAGGGCCAGCCCGGCGACGTGGCGGGAGTGCGCCTCCTCGAACCGGCAGAACCGGGCGAGCTGGAGCACGCTCTCTTCGCGGGCGGGCCGGACCGTGCTCGCCTTTTGCGGGTACGTCCGCATGAGGTAGTCCACGAGGATGCCGTTTTGCAGGTTCCGGTTGCTGACGGTCACGCTTTCGAACCCCTGCTCCTCCATGATGGTCTGGAGGATCGCCGCGCCCGCGATGATCACGTCGGCGCGGTTGGGATTGATGCCGGGGATGTTCCTGCGCCCCTCAAGGTCGCGGGCGCAGAGTTCCTTCACTGCGTGGCGCAGGCCGTCATAGCTCAGAACCTGTTTGGAAACCGTGCAGGGCCTGCCCGTGCGCGAGGCTTCCTCCTGCGCCAGCGCGGCGGCGATTTCCGCGAGGTTCTGGGCCGTGCCCGAACTGGCGACGGCCTCGGCGATTTCGAAGCCCGCGATGCGCTGGAAGGAATGCAGGGCCTCGTTGCGGATGTAGCGTTGCAGCGCCGCGTAGCTGTAGGCGGATACCGGGCCCTTGTCGTCCTCGAAGAACAGGTTGGTCAGGCGCACGCAGCCCAGCTTGAGCGAATCGAGGTTCTTGTGGCCGGACGAGTCCGCCACGATAAGCTCGGTGCTGCCGCCGCCGATGTCGATGAACAGGCGCAGGCTGTCGCTCGGTTCGAGGCCGCTGGAAACGCCGAGGTAGATGAGGCGGGCCTCTTCGCGCCCGGACACCACGGTGAAGTCGAGGCCGGTCTTTTCCTGCACCCGGTGGATGAATTCCTGTCCGTTCGCGGCGTCGCGCACGGCGGCGGTGGCGATGGCGATGGTTTCCGAGGTGTTGTAGACGGCGCACATCTCCGCGAGGCCGCGCAGCACGGCGATGGTGCGGGTCATGGTTTCTTCCTGAAGGCGGTTGCGGAGGAAGCCGCCCTCGCCGAGCCGGACCATGTGCTTGACCTGATTCAGCGTCGTGGTGGAGCCGTCCGGGTGGATGCGGACGATCAGGAGCCGGACGGAGTTGCTGCCAAGGTCGATGATGCCGATGTTCCTTTCGGCGGAAGGGATCATTCTGACAGACATGCGCACTCCAGCTTTCGGTTGAAGATGTCCGCGAACAGGCTTCCCGTGTCGAGGAGGCGTTCCCTTTCCGCCGAGCAGTCGCCCAGACTCTGGAGGGCGATGAGCACCTTGCGCTTTTTCACGCTGACCGCGAGGTGTTTGATCACGCCCGAGTGGGTGCAGTCCAGCGCGTCCGCGATGCGGAGCAGGGCGACGGTCTTGCGGAGGGCCTCCCGGTCGCGCCGTTTCAGTTCGGCGAAGCGGGGGTGCCTGCGCGAGGGCCGCGCCTTCCGGTGGTAGCGGGCGAGCAGGGCGACGTATGGCCGATCCTCGTCCGGCATGCTTCCGAGCTCTTCCTCAATGAGCCGCATGCTCCTCTTGTGGTGACCCTTGCGGCCTCCGGCAAGGCCGATGTCGTGGAACCGCGCCGCGAGAAGCAGGCGGCGGCCCCAGACGTCTTCGAGCTTGTGGAGTTCCGCGAGATCCTGAAACAGCACCTCGGCGATGGCGGCCACGCGCTCGCCGTGCTCCAGAGCTTCGCTCATGGTCGGGTTTTCGGGCAGGGGGGCGGCGCAGGCGTCGTCCGGGGCGGAAACGGTCGGGTTTTCGGCGGAGGACTCCGCGGAAAGGGGCGCGAGTTCCGCCTGTGCGGGCATTTCAAGCGTCGAGCCGTCGGTTGCCGGAGCGTCCTTATGGCGCGTCTTGCCCGCGGCGGTATGGTGAGTCTGGGTTTCGGATGTCATAGACGTATTCCTTTTGTCAGGCGTGTTCCCGTCCGTAGCGCAGCGCCATGATGTCCTGCGCGTTGACGGCTTCGTCGTCCTTGCCGGGGGCGAGGCGCAGGTACGTGCCGTCTTCCCGGAGGCGCCATGCCTGCACGTTGTCTTTGAGGTGCGTTTCCAGAATGTCGTTGCGGATGAGTGAACGCAGTTCGGGATCGAGGATGGGGACGAGGACTTCGATGCGGCGGTCGAGGTTGCGGGGCATGAGGTCGGCGCTGCCGATGTACAGGGAGCCTTCGCCGTTGGCGTTGAACCAGTAGGCGCGGGCGTGTTCGAGGAAACGCCCCACGATGGAGGTCACTTCGATGTTTTCGCTGATGCCCGGAACGCCGGGGCGCAGGCAGCAGATGCCGCGCACCTGAAGACGGACGCGCACGCCCGCCATCGAAGCCCTGTATAGGGCCCGGATGAGGTGTTTGTCCACCAGCTGATTGCATTTAAAGATGATTTCGCCGTTGCCGTACTGCTGGTGCAGCGCGATTTCGTTCCGGATCATGTCCAGCAGGGCGTTTCGCATGGACAGCGGGGAGACGAGCAGTTCGCGGTACTGCTCGCGGTGGGCGTAGCCGGTCATGACGTTGAACAGATCGGTGACGTCCGCGCAGATGTCCGGGTTGGCGGTGAGCAGGCCCATGTCCGTGTACATCTTGGCCGTGGAGGCGTTGTAGTTGCCGGTGCCGATGTGCGCGTAGCGGGTCACGCCGTCGGTTTCGCGCCGGACCACGAGGCAGAGCTTGGCGTGGATCTTCATGCCCACCAGCCCGTAGACCACGTTGACCCCGGCCTTTTCCATCTCCTCGGCCCAGGTGATGTTGCGTTCCTCGTCGAAGCGGGCCTTCAGTTCCACCACCGCCGTGACCTGCTTGCCGCGCCGCCTGGCCTCGATGAGCGCCCGGACGATGGGCGAGTCGTTGCCCACGCGGTAGAGGGTCTGCTTGATGGCGATCACGCCGGGGTCTTCGCTGGAACGCCGGATGAAGTCGAGAACCGGGGCGAAGCTGTCGTAGGGGTGATACAGGAGGATGTCCTTGCCGCGGATGTGCGTGTAGAGATCGCCTTCCTGAAACACGCCGGGAAGGCCCCCGTAGAAGGGCGTCTCCTTCAGGGCGGGGCGGTCCACGCCGTAGAGGGCCATGAGCTCGGAAAAGGCCAGCGGCCCCTTGATCCGGTATATCTGGAAGGGCTGGATCCCGAGCCGCTTGGTCAGAAAGGCGCTCAGTTCCGTGGAGGTGCCGTGGGCGATTTCGAGGCGCACCACGTCTCCGAAACGGCGCTGTTCCACAAGATCCTTCACGGCCTCCAGCAGATCGTCGGCCTCGTCCTCCTCGATTTCCACGTCCGTGTTGCGGGTGATGCGGAACAGTCCGGCGCAGACCACGGCGTTGCCGGGGAAGAGCGAGCCGAGGTATTCGCCGATCAGATCCTCCAGCAGCAGGATGTCGTCGTCGCGGACGTTGGCGTTGAACCCGAGGGAGGCGTAGGTCTTGGCCTCCTTGTTGCGGGGCACGAAGATGAATCGGGAGACGTTGTTCGGGCATTTCAGGCGCGCGAACCGGGTGACGCCGTCCCGGCTGCGGAGCTGGATGATGAAGTTCAGGCTCGTGTTGGAGATGGTCGGGAAGGGATGCCCCGGATCGATGGCCTGCGGGGTGAGGATCGGATAGATTTCGTTCTTGAAATAGCCGTCGAGAAAGCGGCGCTGCTTTTCCGACAGATCGGCGTAGCGGACGAGGCGCACGCCCCGGTCCATGAGCTGCGGGGCCAGCCGTTTGCGCCAGTGATCCTGCGCGCGGGCGAGGAGGATGAGGACGCGGCGGCGGATTTCCGCGAGCTGTTTGGCTGGAGTCAGGCGATCCGGGGAGGACGAGGCCGCTCCGCTGCGGTACTGGCGGTAGATGTTCGCCACCCGGACCATGAAGAACTCGTCGAGGTTGTTGTGGAAAATGGCGAGGAACTTCAATTGCTCCAGAAGGGGAAGACGTGCGTCCGTGGCTTCGTCGAGCACCTTCGCGTCAAAGTCCAGCCAGTTGATTTCTCTGTTCAGGTACAGATCGGGACAGGCCAGATCGCCCGTTTCTTCGCCGACGCACGGCGGCTCCTGATAGAGAGCGGAGATGTTTGGGGCCACGACGGTTCCTCCTGATGCTTGGGTTGTCCGCTGCAAGAAATGTGGAGACTTGTAGCAGGAAGCCCGGAGCGTGATGTGACGACGCTGTGACAATCGTGTGAAAAAAGCCGGGGCCGCGTGAAGGCGGAATACGCCGTTGCGGCGGAGCGTTCCGCGAACCGAACGGAAAACTCCAACAAATGCGGAGTATTGAATCGTTCCATAACGCGGCTTGCCGAACCCCATGAATTGTGCGATGGCTTTGGCTGGATATGGTCGAAGGCGGTTCAATCATCGGGGAGAGGGCGATGCGGAACTTGATGCGGCAGAGGGAGCGGGAGCCCCGCACGGGGAACGAAGGCGGCTCGAGAAGCCTTGTCTACGCTCTTGCGGCCCTGTTGGCCTGTTTTCTTGTTTGCTCCGTTTTTCTCATGTATCTTGAACAGGTTCGGCAGGCGCGGGAACGGGAGAAAGCCCGGTACATCGTGGAAAGCTATGCCACGAAAATCCAGTATGTGATCACCGACGCGTATTCGAGCGTTTATCTGGTGGAGGCGTTGCTCCGTCAGAGCGAAGGGCGGATCAGGGATTTCGAATCCTACGCCGCCGAACTGGTGAAGATGCACCCAAGCACCATCAACATCAATCTGGCTCCCGGAGGAGTCGTATCCAGAGTATTCCCCTACGAGCGGAACAAGAAGGCCATCGGCCATGACCTGCTGACCGTTGAAAACCGTTCGCGGGAGGCACGGCTGGCGCGGGACACGGGCAAGGCTACGGTCGCCGGCCCCTTCGTTCTCGTGCAGGGGGGCTATGCCGTGGCGGTCAGGCTTCCCGTTTTTCTCGACGGAACGTTCTGGGGGCTTGTCTGCACCACCTTTGCCTTCCCTCAGGTTCTGGAACCCGTCCGGCTCGAAGCCCTCGGCAAACAGGGGTACGACTTTCAGCTGTCCCGCGTACATCCGGATACCGGAGAGCGCGTCGTCCTGTTCGGCTCGGCGAAACCGCCGGACGCTCCGGTCGAGGCCGCCGTCGAACTGCCCAACGTGCGCTGGACGTTGAGCGTGACGCCGCAGGGCGGCTGGAAGAACTGGGGCTTCCTGTGCCTGTCCTTCGGCATTGCGGCGTTCATCAGTCTGTTGCTGGCGTGCGTGATAGGGCTGATCACCGATCTGATCGGCAAGAAGAGGCGCCTCGAACGCGTATCGGAACTCGATCCGCTGACCGGGCTGCCCAACCGCCGCGCGCTGTCCCGGGAAATGGAGCGGGCGATGGCGGCGGGCAGGCCCTTTGCGCTCTGCTATATGGACATCAACGGGTTCAAGGAGGTCAACGATACCCACGGGCACGACTGCGGGGATCGGTTTCTGACCCAGTTCGCGGAACGGTTTCAGGCCACGCTGCCACCCGAGGGGATGTTGAGCCGTCTCGGCGGCGACGAATTCATCGCCATCGTCTACGGCATCGAAAACAAGCGGGAGGCGGAAACGCTGTTCCGGAAACTGCTGGACGCCATCGGAGACGTTCCCTACCGCATCGATTCTCTGGAACTGTGCGCCTCCGTGAGCATGGGGGTATCCCTGTACCCGTCCGAAGCGGGCTCGTCGGAGGAATTGCTGCGGAAGGCCGACGCGGACATGTACGGGCACAAGAAAAAACGCGCTCCGGAAGCCGCGGATTGTTCCTGAACCGTGCGCCCCTTTTACGATTGATTCAGCGGAACGGAGCGGCCTTCAACGCACCGCGCGGGCTTGCGGAGCCTTTCAAGGCCGGTTCTCTCTGCGACGAACGGCACGTTCCGCAAAGAACGTGCCGTTCGTCGTCCGGGGCGGGTACGGCCGCTCCGGTTTGGGGCGTGTGCATCCGCAAACGTTTTTCAGGCGTATGCGCCGCTTGGGACGCGAACGGTGGTGGGCCCGGCGATGGTCGGATACGTCGGCTCTAGCCGATCCGTACGCTGGGGGTCGCATCCGTTGGGGCGTTTTCGCTGGAGGGGACGGAATCCGCGATCAACTCCCTGAGCGTCCGTAAAAGGAGCCCCATGTCGATGGGTTTGCCGAGATGCCGGTTCATGCCCGCTTCCAGCGCGGCGGCGATGTCTTCCGCGAAGGCGTTGGCCGTCATGGCGATGATCGGGACGGCGCCCGCATCGGAGCGGGGCAGGGCGCGGATTGCTCGGGTGGCCTGATGGCCGTCCATGATCGGCATCTGTACGTCCATGAAGACGGCGGCGTACGTGTGCGGGGCGGAGCGGGCGAACAGCCGGACCGCTTCTTCTCCGTTGACGGCTGCGTCGATTGCCGCGCCCGTGGTCTTCAGGAATTCCGTGGCGATTTCGCGGTTCAGCTCGTTATCCTCGGCAAGCAAAAGCCGCTTGCCGGAAAGATCTGGGGGCGTTTCTTTTTCTTTCTCTCGCTGAGAGGAAACAGGCGTGCGTCGGGAGCAGGAGAGCAGTGCGTTGTAGAGCGTGGACTGGAACATGGGTTTGGTGATGAACGCGTCGGCGCCCGCGGCTCGGGCCTCTTCCTCGATTTCCGTCCAGTCGTAGGCGGAAATGATGATGATCAGCGCATCGGAACCCACATAACGCCGGATGCGCCGCGTGGCCTCGATGCCGTCCATGTTCGGCATCTTCCAGTCCATGAAGACCACATCGTAGTCAGTGCCGCCCTCATGCGCGGCGATGGCCCGTTCCACAGCCTCTTTTCCCGAAAGAACCCATTCCGCCCGTACCCCCATTCTGTCGAGGATGATGGCGGTGTGCTCGCAGGTGTCCCGATCGTCGTCGGCCACCAGCACGGAGAGCGATTCGAGTTCCAGAGCGGTTTTCGGAATGTCGTTCGCGTCCGTGGCGAAATCGAGTTCCACGGAAAAGGAGGTTCCCTCTCCCCGTTTGCTTTTTACGGAGATGGTGCCCTGCATCAGGGAAACCATGTTGCGGGTGATCGCCATGCCGAGCCCGGTCCCCTCCACGGGCGTGCCGGAATATTCCTGCTCGAAGGGGTTAAAGAGGCGTTCGAGAAATTCGGGAGACATGCCCCTGCCGGTATCGGCAATGGTGAAATGCAGCCGTACCCGCTCGCGTACGATTTTTTCCCGGATATCCAGACGGATGCTGCCGCCGCGCGGCGTAAACTTCACGGCGTTGCCGAGGATGTTCAGGAGAATCTGGCTCAGCCGCAGCGGATCCCCGATGAGACACTCGTGCCGGACCTCGCTGAGGGAAACCTCAAACTCGATGCCCTTGGCACGGGCTTGGGGATAGATGATGGCCGTCACCGAGTTGACCAGATCGGGCAGCAGGAAGGATTCGGAGCACAGCGAGAGCTTCCCGCTCTCGATTTTCGACATGTCCAGAATATCGTTGATGAGCATGAGCAAATGCCGGGACGCCCCGGAAATCTTCATCAAGCAGTCCTCCAGACGGAGACGGTTGTCCAGCGCCGTCGCTGCAATGGTCGCCATGCCGATGATGGCGTTCATGGGCGTGCGGATTTCATGGCTCATCCGGGACAGGAAATGGCTTTTGGCCTTGTTCGCGCTCTGGGCGTTCAGCAGAGCGTCCCGAAGCGCCTGCTGGGTTTTCAGGCTTTCCGTCAGATCGGAGAGGACAAGGATGTACCGGTTGACGAGGCCAGCGTTGCGCACGGGATAAACACACACGGAC
>CAUHBW010000084.1 GCA_959604115.1 uncultured Bilophila sp.
ATGCCCTCTGCATACCCTGTTTTTGTTCCTTTGAAAATAACGAGTCCTGACCCTAAATTGGTTGACGCTTTTGCTCAGAACGGCTTCATGGGCGAGGAAGGCGCTTATGCCCACTTCGTTCAGTACGGCGCCGCTGAAGAAGTGGCTCCCAACGCCGAATTCAACGCCAGCGAATACTACGCCGCCAAGGCCGCGCAGTTCTACGGCGTGGAACCCTCTGCCGTGACCGAACTCCAGATCGCCAACGTCAAGGCTCTCATCAATGAAGCCGGCATGAACGCCTGGACCCACTACGTCCAGTACGGTTCCAACGAAGGCGTGAATCCCTCCAACGCCTTTGACGCCGACGCCTACCTTGCCGCGAAGGCCGCCGCCATGGGCGGGGACTGGACCGCTGAAAGCGTCGCCAAAGCCATTTCCGACGCTGGCATGACCGTTCTGGAACACTACCTGACCTACGGCGGAAAGGGCGAAGGCGAAGTCGCCGAAGGCGCCACCTTCCCCGTCGCCGACGATCAGAAAGTACCTTCCAACAACCCCGGTGAAACGTTCACGCTGACGACCGGTGTGGATACCTTTGTCGGCGGTGCCGGTGATGACGTTTTCAATGCTACCGTTACGGCTACCAGCCCCGTTCTGGGCGCCCTTGACTCCATTGACGGCGGTGCGGGCAACGACACGCTGAACGTCGCTGATACGGCTGTTGCCGAGGGTGCTCGGTTCACCTTCCCGAATGGCTTTACCGTGAAGGGTGTTGAAAACATCAACATCACCACCAACGGCGGCATCAACGTCGATCTTTCCGAAAATGCCGACGTTACGTCCATCAAGGGCATTGCCGCTGGTACCGCCAATAGTGAAGTCACCGCTTCCGACAGCGCCGATGTCGACCTGACCGTCGCCGGTGCCGCCACGGCTACCGTGGCAGGCGGCAAGGCCGTGTCCGTGACCGGAGGTACCGGCGCGACCTCGATCTCCGGCAAGGGCCTGACCACCGTTACCGTCAAGGGCGGTGGTGCGGTGACCATCAACAACACCGAAAACTCTGTTGCTGCGACGGATGGCAAGGGCACCACCCTGACGTCCGTTGTTCTTGACGGCGTTGACGCCGACAGCACCATCGAGGGCGAAGGCCTGACCGACGTTACCGTCAAGGGTGCGACGGAGAATGCGAATACCGTCACCATCACCAATGCTAAGGCCGATCATGCTCTGACCGTCAATGTCGATGGGACCGGGTATAAAGTTGACGGGACTGAGGTACAGACCATTGTTGCGGACGCGAATGCCACGGCCATTACCGTGAACGCTTCCGGCGATGACAGCAGCCTTGCTCTTACGGGTTCCGACAAGGTCAAAGCCCTCAACATCACGGGGGATGCCGCGCTTACGCTCAAGGCCAGCGACCTCGCTGCACTGACCACCATCGACGGTTCCACCGCTACCGGCGATCTGACCCTCGGTGAGCTGCACGCCAATACGGTTGCCGTGAAGACCGGCGCCGGCGATGATGCCTTCACCATCAAGGCGGCCACCAATGTGACGGTTGATGCCGGTGCCGGCGACGACGTCGTCACCCTTGGCGCGATTATTGCCGCCGGTTCCACCATCAACCTCGGCGCTGGCGACGACGCTCTGTTGACGGATAGTGGCTCCGTTGCGGCCTCGACCAATAACGCCACCACGGTCATCGACGGCGGCGACGGTTTCGACACCGTGTCCGCTGCGCTGATCAACGCGGCCAACGCGGCTCAGTTCCACAACTTTGAAGCGCTGGATCTCTCCGCGAACGTTGCCAACCTTGACGTCGCCCTGATGACGAATTCCACCCTTGAAGCCCTGACCCTTTCCGGTGGTAATGGCGCTGCTGCCGTGAGCAATGTGGCTGCGGGCGTGGAACTGCTCGTTTCCGGTGCGAATACTGGAACGACCACCATCAACGTGAAGGATGCCGCTACCGGAACCGCCGACGCGTTCTCCGTCGCCTTTAACGGTACCGCTGCGGCTACCGCTACGGAAGTGGCTCCTACGGCTTCCTCTGCGGCTGTCGTCGTGAACGGCATCGAAAACCTGAGCGTGGAGTCCACGGGTACGGGGTTTGTCGCGAATACCCTGAAGGTGACTGACAACGCCTTGCAGACGCTGACCATCACCGGCGACAAGGAGCTGTCGTTGTCGTTTACTGGTACGAACGGAACCAATGGCGCTGCTGGCGGGGCTGTAAAACTGATCGACGGTTCTGCCGCCACCGGCGACCTGACGATTGATACCACCAACGTTACGGCTGACAGCAAGGTTGGCCTGACCGTGAATACTGGTTCGGGCGACGACACCATCACGCTGGCCCAGAAGGCTACCGTGGACGCCGGGGCTGGTGACGACACGATCATCGCTTCCGCTGATGGCGGTACGTTCACCGGCGGCGCAGGCGAGGACACGTTTAACGTCAGCGCGGCTGTGCTTCAGAACGTTTCCAGCATTGACACGATGGTCATTTCGACCATCACCGACTTCGGTGCCGATGATACCCTGACCATGATTGGTGCCGCGACTGCCATCACCGAACTCAAGCTTGATGCTACGGTGCAGAATCTTCTCGGCGCTCTGACGTTGGCTGCTACGACTGCGGATACGACGGTGTGGTTCCAGTACGCCGGCGATACCTACATCGTGGCGAACGACGGTACTGGTGGACTTGGCACTGGCGACCTCGCCGTCAAGCTGACCGGCACTGGATATGACTTCGATGGAGCTACCCTCAACGCTGGGGAACTGAGTCTCGCCTAACGTTTTCACGGAAAACGTTTGACACACCAAAAGCCCCCGGCATCGCAACACGGTGCCGGGGGCTTTCTTTATAGTTATACGCCGGATGTTTTTTTGTTGATTGCCTACGCTCTTCCTACGGGCTTACACCATGAGTCCGCCGGGGAGGAAGGGGGAGGGGTCGGCGGTCGCCACGGAGGGCAGGGCGTCGAGGCGCGTTTTCCAGTGGATGATCTGGGCGAGGAACGCGTTGATCGCCGCTTCAAAGGCCGGGTAGTCCGCGAAGCGGTCAAACCGTTTCCAGAGCACGATTTCTCCGGTGCGGGCCCAGACCGAGAGCGCGCCGCCGTCCGTTTCCGCGCCGAGGCATGAGGCCGTGAGCAGGAGGCGGGCATTCTCCGGGTTGGACAGGCAGGCTCCGTCCCCCACAATTCCGTGCAGCACGACGGCGTCGCCGTCCCGTTCTATGGTCACCTCATGGGCGTCGTCGAAACGCAGCGTGCAGCGGCCCTCCTCAAGGAGGAGATCAAGCCCGCAGACTTTCCCGAGTTCTTCAACAAGCGATGTCAGTTCCATAAAATCTCCTTATGCGGGTTCCGTCCTTTCGGGGGCGGTTCATTGCTCCAGCGGCTTGAGATAATACCGGGTGAGCAGGGGGAACAGGTCCGGATAGGCGCGGATCTTGCCTTCCACAAAGGCAAGGAACGCCTCTTCCGAATCAAGGGCGAGCTGTCCGGCCACGGCGTCCGAGGCCGCGCGCTGGACTCTCACCATGCTCTCCATGTCTCCGGCCTCCCCGAGCTTCATGCGCAGATCACGGGTCTGCGTCAGGGGGTCGGTCATGCGCGCGAGGAGATCGGCCTCTTCATGCAGCTGTTCGCGCAGGTTTTGGTACTCGGGAACCACGGTCTTGGGGCCTTCCTGCTCCCCGCCGCGCAGGAACGGAAAATACTTGAAGTCGAAGTCCTTTACCCGTCCGATGTCCAGCGAGTCCGCCGCATTGAGGAGCATGGACTCCAGCGTGGGGCTGGCGTGTCCGACGATGGCGGCGGTGAATTCCCGTTCATAGGCATCCCCGAACGTGTCCGCCCCGAAACGCTCGTGCATCTTCCCAAGGGCCAGCCGGGCGCTTTCGGCTTCCTGTTCGGGCGTGTCCGCGCCGTTGTTCACCCGCCCGGCGTCGTGCCCGGCGATGCCGCACAGAAGCGCGGTCCGGTCCACGGTATGCCCCATTCCCTCCATGATCCCCGCCATCGCCGAAGCGAAGATGAAGGCCCGCGAGATGTGCCCGCGTCCGTGGTAGCCCGCGCCGTGGTCGAAGGAGCCGGGACGCTCGTGATCGTGGTAGATCGGCAGCATGGACAGCAGAAAGTCCCGATGCCGCGCCGGAGTCACGTCCAGACGCCCCCCGGCCGCGGGAGGGAAGGGAGGCCGGATCGGGAACGAGGCGTCGAGAGTGTCCGCCAGACCGGGCACGGCGGCGCGCAGCCGATCCCGTTCGGCCTGCGGGACGAGGGACAGCTCTCCGGCGAAGGCCGCCGGAGCCTGCGCCTTGTCCCCGAGCGCGGCGCGCAGGCCGGAAAGAAAGGCGTTGAAGACCTGCGCGTCCCGGAATCCCGCATCCTCCGGGAAACCGCGTTCGGCATCCCCGAGCCGGAGCAGCACGCCGGAAAGCCCCTGCAGGGCCGGTCCGTTCAGCCGTTCCGCGACCCGGTCCGACGCCTCGGGCGAGGCGTCGCGCATCAGGGACAGGGCCAGTCCGCCGAACGCCCGCACCAGCGCGCCTTCGTTCGCGGCCTCACGCGCCTCCTGTGGCAAGGCGTCGAGCGATCCGCGCAACGCGGATTCGGCCTCTCCAAGCCCGGCGATCAGCGCCTCGTCCGTCAGGGGTTCGCCCCCCTCCGGCGCAAGGCCGTCGAGGGTCGCGGCTCCCCGAAGCGCGGCGGAGGCCAGCGCCCGAAACGCCCGCCCGTCCATCCGCGGATGGTCCATGACGAAATCCCGGAGCGTGGCCCGCCGCGCGGGATTTTCCGTCAGCGTCTCGATGGCGGCGAGGGAATCGAGGCGGTCCTTTCCCGCCACGTCGGACACGGCCCGCCACATGCAATCCGCCAACAGCTCGTTCTCCGTCCTCTGGGCGTCCGTGGGGGCATGCCGGTAGCGTTCGACGTAGGCGGCGAACGCCTCCCGGACGCGCGGCGCGTCCGCGTCCGTAATGAGGCGGCGATCGCCCAGCATGCGCAGGCTCGCTCCGCCGCGCATCTCCATCGTCTTGTCCATAAAAGCCTGAAGCCCGGCGTCATCCCGCACGGCATCGAGCGTCGCCTCGATGCGGGGCTGATCGAAATGGGCGGCGTAAAAGGCGCTCTCTTCGTCCTTGACCTCATGCTTGAGGTGGAGTTCCGGCATCTGCTCCGCAATCCGCACCGGAATCACCGCGCCGCCGAGCTGTTCCCGGATGGCGGCGAGTTCGGCTTGCCGTTCCGCCGAAAAACCGGCCAACGCCTCGGCGGAGGGCCACTTTCCGCCGAGCACGGCGACGACTGCGTCGAACCATGCCCGCTGGTCCGGCGGAAGCCCGTGGAGCCCGAAGTCCTTGTTGACGACGATCTCCGCCACGTCGCGGGCGAAGACGATGGGCCCGTGCACCTGCGCCTCAATGTAGTTGCATTCGCTGGCGACGCGGCCCGCGACCCGCCGGTCCAGCGCGGCGCGCGCGAGGCTCACGGCGTCCATGTCGCCCAGCTCGGGCAGCAGGGTTTCGAGGGTGTCGAACGAGGCCATCGCCGCGCGCGTGGATTCGGGGTCCTTGAAAACCTTGATGAACAATCCGGCGAGGGCGCTGTTTTCGTCGTCATCGAGGCCGGACAGCTGGAATGCGTTCTTGAACAGGTCCGCCCGGAACGTCCCCCTCGCGGCCATGCCGTCGAGCGTGGCTTCGAGATTTCGGTGAAGTTCGCTCCCTTCCCGCATCAGTTCGAGCTTGTGCGCCTCGCTGATGCCCGGGAAGCCGGGCAGCAGATCGCGGACGGCCTGACGTCCGGCCTCGGCATAGCGCAGCCGCAGCGCGACGAAGGTGTCGTCCACGGTATAGGTGGCGCGCCGGGCGACCTCGGGCTTGAGGTGCAGGGCCACGGAACCGTAGGTGGGAGCCGCCCCGGTGCGCTGGCGCAGCAGGTTGACCGCGGCGTAGGTGGGACGCTCGGCGGCTACGGTCGGGCGGTCCTCGCTCAGTTCGGGGAACAGGCCCCGCTCCACGTTGTCGCGCTTCTGGATGTAGCCCATGCCCTTCACGTCGATGGCGGCCTGTCGGGCGGCCTCGTCGGGCGCGGACTCGATGGAGTGGAAAATGTGTTCCCACGAGCCCCCGGCCCTGAGCAGGGGCTTGGGGCCGTTCAGGCCGAGCAGGAACCCGAGGTCCACGTTGATGGTCAGTCCGGCGGAACGGAGCACGTCCCCGAACCGTTTGGCGTCGAGATCCCCCAGCTCGCGACGCCGGGCCATGTCGGTGACGAGCCCCTCCACCTCTTTCCGGCGGGCGGAACCGGCGATGTCCACGTCCACGAGGACGTGCATGCTCACCGCGCTCATGTCCGCCGGGGCCTCGTGGCGTTGGGCCGTCCCCATGCCTTCGATGCCCGCGCCGTACCGCTCGGAGAGCGTCGGCAGCTGATCGGGCCGCGCAAGCCCCTCCGCGAGGATGATGCGGTCGCTCGCCTCCTTGGTGACCAGCGCCTCAAGGCTGAACAGGTTTGCGGACGCGGCCAGCGCGTCCGCGTTGTGGGGATTGGCGTCGATTTCGGCTTGCAACGCCCGCTTGAGCACGCCCATTTCCGGGGAAAAGAACTGCCGGTAGGCGTCGAGAAGCTCCGTATTGGAAAGGCTCTCCACTTCGGGCGCGAAGGCGGCGAGCACGGCGTCGTCCATCGCGCCCCGGATTTCTCCCAGCGTGCCCAGCCGATCAAGATGGGTTTGCAGGGACTTGGCCGCGTTGAGGAGGCCCTTCGCGTCTAGACCTCCGTCGGGGGAGGCCAGCGACCGCAGGACAAGCGCGGCGTTTTCACGCGCTCCGGTTTTGGCGCTGACAACTTTCGTGGCGGTTCTGAATCCGGCGAAGGGAATTTTGTTGCCCTTGATGGCATCAAGACGAATGGGCGGGTTGGTTCCGATCCGCACGCTGTGCGGGCCGATCCTGCCGACGGAAGCGGACGTTTCCGTGGCCTGAGGCTGTTGCGCGCCGTTGACTCCATGAAGCTGCGACATGGCCGACTCCCTCGTTTTGAGAAAAGCGTGTACGATAGGCTTTCACAAAGCAAGAAACGGGCCGGAAGCCCCGCCGCCGTTTCCCCTTCGTTCCGCTTGCAGAATAGGCTGAAAAAGGCTGAAAAAAAAGCCTTGAAGGCGGACCCGGAACGCCGTCGGCTTCTCTCCGAATGCCGGGTTTCCTCGGGAGGCGGCCTGCCGCCGTAAAACCGGCTGTCCGCGCTTCCCCTCCCTTTTCCCATAAAAAAAGGGCGGCACAGCCGCCCAGGGTAAAAGAATCCCCCAAAAAGGGAGCCCGATCTGCTCGGACCCGGCTACAACCCCGGAGGGGCTTCGCCGGATTTGTCTCGGAGCCGGACACTGAAGAAACCTGACGTCCCGATCCCGTCGGGAGGAATGGGACCGCCCCATCGGGATGCCCGGAGGAAAGAGGGTCTGGGGCGGGCATGCCTCCAGAACCCGCTGAAAAAGCGGGTTTTGAGGGCGTACCCAAGACGTTTCCCTTGTGCTATAGAATAAAAGAAACGCCTTGGGAAATGAAAAACGCGCATCAGGCGCATGAACGGAAAGAATAGATGCTGAATATCCGCACGTTGCAGATACTGGTGGAAGTGGCCCGGCAGGGAGGTTTCTCCAAGGCCGCTCAAACGGTCCATGCCGTCCAGCCCACGGTGAGCAAGGCCGTGCAGGCCGTCGAGGATCGGCTGGGCGTGCGCGTGTTCGAGCGGGCCAACAACGGCGTCCGGCTGACGGTCGAAGGCGAAATCGTCTACCGGCACGCCCTGAACATTCTTGAGGAGTTCGAGGCGTTGGAAAACGACGTCGCCGCCCTGCACAATCTGGAAAAGGGTGTGCTCCGCATCGGGTTTCCGCCGGTGGCCAGCGGCATTCTCTTCGCCGATCCGCTCTCCAAGTACCGGCAGCTCTACCCCGGCATCAACATCGAGCTTCAGGAGCAGGGCTGCGCCTCTCTGGAACCGAGGGTGCTTTCCGGCGATCTCGATCTCGCCGTCACCCTGCTCCCGGTGCCTCCGACCTTTTCGTGGCTCCAGATCAGGGACGAGCCGCTGATGGTCATCATGCCGCCGGATCATCCCCTTGCGGGCCGCAAGCGTCTCAAAATGGACGAGCTGTCCGACAACTCCTTCATCGGGTTCGAGCAGGGCTTTCTGCTCAACGACCGCATCGAGGCGGTGTGCCGCCAGCGCGGCCTGAAGCTCAACGAATGTCTTCGGAGCGGGCAGCTCGATTTCATCATGACGCTGGTGGCCACGGGCATCGGCGTGGCCCTGCTGCCGCGTCTGGAGCTGGAGCGCCGCGAGCTGCCCGACATCCGCATCGCCCTGCTCGACGAGGAGGAGCTTCGCTGGCGCGCCGCCTTCGTCTGGAGGCGCGGGGCGATCCTCTCCTCCGCCGCGCAGGCGTGGCTCAGGCTCCTCCCCGGCGGGGAAGAGGCGCTGGCCGGGGAGTAGCCTCCGGCGGCAAGAGGCTGCCGCCTCTTGACTCCGCTTGGGGGGAATGATTCCCCCCAAACCCCCTCGGATAAGGTTGAGCGCATGCCTTGGGCATGGTTGAGGCTGTTTCGTCCGCCATAAAAAGCGGGAGAAACAGCGTTGCCGCTTCTCCCGCCGATAAGGGGAACCTGACGCGGCGTTTCCGTTTACGCCGGGGTCCGGGGGGGGCGCTTGCCCCCCGGCAGGTCAGGGACGGCGGCCCTTGCCGCCGGAGGCATGAAAAGGCCGCTTTGACAAGACGCATCCAACGCTATAACGTGACGAAACCGTCACCGAATGTCGTTTGTAGACAGGGTTTCGGGCCTTGAGGCCCACATATGCAAAGAGGCTCCCCGCATGGACAGGTTGCTGATCACACTCGGAATCATTTTCGTCAGCCTCGTGATCGGCTACGTGTTCCAGCTGTACGTCAACGCGGGGCGCATTCCCCTTTCCGACGAGCGGATGACCGCGCTGCGCCAGCGCATGCAGCGGATCGCCCTGTTCGTGTTCATCCCCATTTCCGCCATGCTCTCCCTGTGGGGGCTGCCCTCGCCGGATTCCCGGCTCCTCGCCCTGCCGCTGCTCGGCATCGCCGCGTGGATATGGGGCGGCATCCTCTCCATTCTCTTCGCCAAGGGCCTCGGGCTCGACAGGGCGCAGACCGGAAGCCTCTATTGCTGCGGCACCTTCACCAACATCGGGGCCGTGGGGTCGCTCGTCGCCGTCATCTTCTACGGCGAAAGCGCCATCGCCCTCGTCTCGCTGTACCGGCTGTGCGAGGAGCTTTTCTATTTCAGCGTCTCGTTCCCCATCGCCCGCTGGTACGGGATGGACGACGGCCCGCTGACGTTCCGCAATCTGCGGTTCGACCCCATCCTCCGCGTGGTGATCTGCGCCCTCGGCCTCGGCATCGGGCTCAATCTGCTCGGCGTGCCCCGTCCCGCCTTTTGCGGGCATCTCGCCGCCGGATTCATGATCGTCGCCACCGTTCTGTTTCTCGTCGCCATCGGCATGAGCCTGCGCCCGTCGCGCATGGGCCGCTATACGCGCCAGTGGCTGGCGGTCGCCGCCATCAAGTTCGCGGGCGTGCCCGTGGTCGTCACCGCCCTCGCGTGGGCCATCGGCTACGGCGACATCGACGGCGGGCTTCCCCTGCGGGTGGTCGCCATCCTGTCGTCCATGCCCGTCGCCATGACGGCGCTCGTGCCGCCGTCCCTGTTCCGTCTGGACCTCGATCTCGCCAACGCCTGCTGGGTCTTCACGACAGCGGCGCTGATCGTCGTCCTGCCCGTTCTGCTCATTATTCTGCCTCTTCTATAGGGCTTGCCAGAAAACGCGAGCCGGGGACCGTCCCTTCGGCACGTGTCGGATTCCGGTGGCGTACGCATTTCGCGGCGTCAGACACACATCTTTCGGGGAGGATTTTATGAAACGCTTTTTCCGTTCGGCCTGCATCGCGCTGTGCGCCTGCCTGCTCGCCATGCCCGCCGTGGCGGCCCAGTACAAACAGGAATACAAGCTGAGCGTGGTGCCCGGCGCAACCTCCGGCTGGGGCCTGACCGCCTCCTATTTCGCGGATCTCGTGCGCGAACGCTCCAACGGGCGCATCAACATCAAGGTGTACGCCTCCAGCCAGCTGCTCGCGGGCAAGCAGACCTCCGAATTCCTGATGCTGCGCAACGGCTCCATCGACTTCGCCCTCGCCTCGACGATCAACTGGTCGCCTCAGGTGAAGGAACTCAACCTTCCCGCCCTGCCCTTCTTCATCGCCTCCCAGCCCGACCGCTACAAGGCGATGGACGCGATCCTCGCGGGCAAGTCCGGCAAGATGATGATCGACGCCATCGAAAAGAAGGGCGTCAAGGTCATCGGCTGGGCCGAAAACGGCTTCCGCGAGCTGACCACCGGCAAGGGCCCGATCACCAGACCCGAAGACATGAAGGGCCTCAAAATCCGCGTGGTGGGCAGCCCCATCTTCATTGAAACCTTCCGCGCGCTCGGCGCGAACCCCGTCAACATGAACTGGTCCGAAGCCACCACCGGCTTCCAGCAGGGCGTCGTCGACGGGCAGGAAAACCCCACCAACGGCATCAACATCACCGTGAAGATCTGGAATTACCACAAGTTCCAGTGCGACTGGCACTACATCATCGATCCGCTGATCATGAGCGTGAATCCCAAGGTGTGGCAGGGCTTCTCCCCCGAAGACCAGAAGCTGCTCCTCGACTGCGCCAAGGAAACCGAAACGTACGGCAAGGCCCTCTCCCGACTCGGCATGGACGGCGGCGCGTCCCTCGCCTTCCTCCAGAGCATCGGCCGGGTGCCCGAAGTCTCCGATCCCTACGCCTTCATGAAGGAACAGGGCATGACCGTCACCGAACTGAACCACGACCAGATCGCCCTGTTCCACGAAGCCACCAAGTCCGTCCGCGACGCATGGATTCCCAAGATCGGCGCGGATCTGGTCAAGGCCGCCGAAGCCGACATGGCCGCAGTGAAGTAGCGGCGAAAAAAAGGGGATAGGGGAAGACGCGGGGCATTCCTCCGCGAAAGGGAAAGGAAGCCTCCGGGGGCCTCTCGTCTACGGGCCTGCGCCGGACGAATCCCCGCCGGACCGGGGCGGACGGACGCCGTAAGCCGCCCGTCCCCGGGACGCGGTTCTTCGGAAAATGAAACGTGGGAGGCTCTTCGTACATCCCGTTTCCCCTTCCGAACACCTCTCCCGCGCTCTTTTCGGAGTGCATCCGGGAGACGGACGCCGGGGATCGGCCCCTCAAGAGTCCCCGTCCCGACATGGACCCTTACGAAAGTCTTGGGAAAGAGAGAG
>CAUHBW010000085.1 GCA_959604115.1 uncultured Bilophila sp.
CCGCCGCTCAGGCCGCCGCGCAGGCCGTCATCGACGGTTCCGCCAACGAAACCAAACCCGAACTGGTTGCGACCTACACCCTGAACGATTCGCTCGCGAACATCATGAACCCCGACAACGCCGCTCTGGTTGAAGGCCATGCCTACAGCCTGACCGACACGGTGTTTGACCTCGGCAACAACGTGACGGTTGCCGGTGTTGACGCCGCTAAAACCGCTGTCGCTGACGCCGCGCAGGCCGTCATTGATGCCGCTGCGAACGCTTCCGGACTGGATGCTCTGACGTATACGTTCGTGCTCAACGACAGCGTGGCCAATATTGCCGGGTTGGGCGCTCTGCCCGACGGGGCTACCGGCTACATCCTGACCGATTCCATAGCGGCTATCAATGGCGCGTCTGCGAGCCTGATCCTCGGTGCCGAGTACTACGTTCTGGACGATACGCTCCAGAACATCATGAATGCCGATAACGCCGTTCTGCTTCAGGATGCGGAGAGCTACACCCTGAGCGCTGCCGAGATGACCATTAGCGGGACTGTGACCGTTGCTGCCGCCAAGGCGACCCTTGCCGAGGCTCAGGACGTGATCGATGGAGCCGGCAATGCTGCGGAGCTCACGCTCGACGCCACGTTCTCTCTGACCGACAGCGTCGCCAACCTCCAGAGCGATAGCGCGCTGCTCTCTCAGGCGCAGGCGTACAACATTATGGACACGGCCTCTCATATCGCTGAGGCTTCTGCCGCTTTCGTGGGTGCCGCTGGTAACGTTACGGTTGCGGATACCTTGACGGCCATTGATGCCGCGAGCGGCGTTTTCGCTGCGGGCATCGATACTGTCGTTGCCCATGTGGACACCGATACCATGATCAGCCTTGCTACGCTGCATGCTCTTGATGCCTTGGATGCTGAGGCTACCCTCAATGTCGCCGCTGGCGATACCGTTGCCGTGAGCGTGAACGCGGCTGATGAGGCGGGGCCGGTGACGATTGACCTCTCCGCCCTTCATGTGACGGTTGGTGAGGGTGCCTCCATTACCTTCAACGCCATTGGTTCCGTTGGGAACGACACCATCACCGCTCACGCGAATGGTGGCATCATCAACGGCGGCCTGGGCGATGATACCCTGAATGCTGGTGCTGGTGTCGATATTCTCACGGGTGCGGCTGGCGCTGATACGTTTGTATTTGCGACTGCTGCTACTTCCACTACTACCGCGACCGACCATATCACTGACTTTGTTGGTGGGACTGACAAGATCGCGTTCCAGAATGCGGCCACGTTTGAAATTGTGACCGTTGACGGAGCAACTGGCTTGGCGGATGCTGTTGCCAAGGCGTTTACGGCTGCTGCTGGGGCTAACGACTCTGGTATTGAAGCGCTTCAGTTCGCTTACGACGGCAAAACGTATTTTGCTATCGAAGCAGACGCTTCCTCGAATGAGGCCGGTGCTCTTGTTGTTGACGTCACCGGTGTAAGCGGCTCTGTTACTGAAGCTGACTTCATCGCGGTCAGCTAATCCCAAAACCACAGCCTGAACACGGCCTAAAACAACCCCGCCCTTCCTTCACCGGAGGGGCGGGGTTTTTTGTGGGAAGCCATCGATTGCGCGGGCGCGGATATGCCGGAAACCATGAACCGACATGCGCATCGACGAAAGGAATTTCCGTTCTACCAGATGAAACGGTCTTTCCGCCTTGGCGGGAAGCCGTTCTTCCAAAACCGAGCCGGGAATCCCTTGCCGTCATTCCTGCCCAATGCAACAACGTTCGTCTGCCCGCTCTCGTCATTCTTTCGGAACCCCAGTCTCGTATTGACGTTTTCCGATTCTCGAAAGACACTGGTTCTCCCGAACAAGCGGCTTTCGCCGTCGGCGGAACGCCCTCTGTGCATTGATGCGGAAAAACGGCGCGGGAGTCCCCGCGCAATCAGCCCAAACAAGGATTCTGGCATGTTGCAGACGGAACATTTCAACAGGTGCGTTCAGACGCTGGACGCCTCGTTTGCCCTTTTGAAGCGGGCGACGCCGGGCAGCGTGGAGTATGAGGTTTACCGGAACGCCACCATCAAGGGGTTTGAGCTTGTCCTCGAAACGGGCGGCAAACTCATCGGAAAGTACCTCAAGTCATTTTTCGCTTCGCCCGGTGAGGTGGACAGGCTTTATTTCAAGGACGTGCTGCGCCACGCCGCGAAACACGGCCTGCTCACGCCCGATGAGGTGCGCCGCTGGTTCTCCTATCGGGACAACAGGAACCTTACCGCCCACGACTACGGGGAAGCCCTTGCGGAAGAAGCTCTGAAACAGGTTGAAGGTTTCATAGCCGATGCGCGGGCACTGGCCGAGCGACTGGGCGAAGCCGATGGAACGGAATAAGCTTTTTCTCGAACCGGCGATCAGGGAAGCGGTATGCGATCTGCTCCGCGCCTTCGTTCCCGGCGCGGAGGTCTGGGCATACGGCAGCCGCCTGTCGGGAAAGGCCCATCCGGGAAGCGACCTTGATCTTGTCGTCCGTACTCCCGGCGCGCTCCGGCAACCCTGCCCGGCGGTCGAGCGTCTCCGAACGGCATTCCGCGAAAGCGACATCCCGATTTTCGTTGACGTGCATGACTGGGCGCTGTTGCCGGAAACCTTCCAAAAAGAAATCGCCGCCCGTTTTCTTCCGTTGCAATAACACGCAAGCGCGTCCTCGCGACGAACAGGCGATCCGGAAAGGATCGCCTGTTCATCTTGTCCTCGCTCTCAGGGGAGCCGGTTCCCCTTGCCGTAATCCCGCCAAGGCGGCGAGGGTATCCCGTATTTGATCCCGTACATTCCCTTTTTTCGGATCATACCCTGTTTTTTCCCCTGAACCGGCGCCTCGGAGCCGCGTTTGGGGCGATATCGTCCGCATACCGGAAAATACCTCTTAAAAAATATATTTTATATCAGTATATTATAGAAAACGGAGCATCCGATTTTCCAAATCAGAATCGGGATCAGCTAGATCACCATTTTCATCTCAATGCAAATGAATACATAAATTCAATAAATAAAGCATATTATCTCAATATATCGTGTTGACATGGGCCATACATTCCCCTATTACGATCCCATACACAGCAATCAGGGGGAACCATATGGCTATCGTCATTTCCGTAGCGACGCAGAAGGGAGGGGTCGGCAAAACGACTACGGCGGTCAATCTTGCCCATGCGCTGGCCTACAAGCCCAATTACAAAAAGGTTCTCGTCGTCGACGTGGATCCGCAGGCGAACTCTTCGCTGATTCTCGGCAAGGTCCACCCTGATCAGCAGCCTACGTCGGTGGTGGACGTCTTTGAAGACAAAACCAAGTGTTTCGCCAACTGCACCGTGGAAACCAAATATAAGGGCGTGGACCTCATCGCCTCCAACATCGACCTGTTCCTGTGCGGGCAGAGCCTCGGAGCGAGCAACCCCGCCGCCGTCCTCGGGCTCCAGAGCAAGCTCGATTCCATCACCCGCGACAAGTACGATTTCATCATCATCGACTGCCCGCCGAACCTCGGCGGCCCTTTCGTCGTCAACGCGATGGTCATTTCGGACTACTTCCTCGTGCCCATCGAAAGCGCCTCGATGTTCGCCCTCAACGGAGTGGATCAGTTTCTCGACAGCGTGGACGCCATCAAGGGCTACAGCAACAGCAAGCTGAACCTCCTCGGCGTGCTGCTCACCATGTATGATCCGCGCACCAATGCGTCCAAAGTCATGGAAGAGCTGGTCAGCGAACGCTTCGGAGCCAAGCTCTTCACCACCCGCATCCACCGCAATACCAGCATCGATCAGGCCAATATGAGCATGATCACCGTAATCGATCATGACACCAAGTCTTCCGGAGCCAAAAACTACCGGGCGCTGGCGCGTGAAGTCCTTCAGCGCTGCGGCATGCCCACGGCGGAACAGCAATGACGCCTCCAAAGTCCAGACGTTTTTACGACTCGCTGCGGGAACAGGTCCGCAGCGCGTATGAAAGCCAGCGCGATGCCGCCCACCCCTCCCCTGCCGATGCCGCGCCCCCGGCGTCTCCCGCCGAGGAGCCGGAGGCCGCATCGACATCACTGTTGAAGTCGGAGTGGACATCAGAGTCAAGGTCAGTGTCCGGGTCAGAGAATCACAGTGAAGATCAGTGTGAAGGTCGGAAAGTCAATCAGTGCATCAATCAGAAAGTCAATCAGAGTGAACATCAGTTTGGAGAGCATTGTGAAGAACAGAGTGGGCATCAGAGTCAAGATCAGTATCTAAATCAGAGTGAAGATCATAAAGGACATCAGAGTCGCGATCAGAGTGTTGCGCCGTTCTATTCCCTCGGAGACGACAAGGCCGCTCTCTGCCTTTCGCTGGGGGAAAATCCCAAGCGGCTGCTCGCCGCCATGATCGCCATCGAAAAGCGCTGGATCTGCCTGAACCACATTCCCCTGTACGCGCGGAACGGAACGCCGATGACGTATCCGTCAAAGCGTACTGCATTGAAAAGATTGACTGAGTTGGGGTTCATCCTTGCCCGCAAGAAAAAGGACTTCGGCACGAACAAGGGGCTGACCTATACGCTGGACGACGCGCTGTGCGAAATGTTTCAGGCCACGTTTCCCGGTCTGGTGGAGGAGGCCGGAAGGGCGCTCCAAGAAGCGCACAGTGGAGAGCACTTTCAAGATCCGAGTGGACAGCACAGTGGAGATCAGTGTGGGCATCACTGTGAAGCGCACAGTGAAGAACAGAGTCGACATCAATCAGAGTCGGCATCACAGTCAAGGTCAGAGTGTTTTCCGCATACTAGTAGTAGTTTAAAAACACTAACTACTATGGCTTTGGGAGAACTTCCCTCCCTGTGCGAAACGCACCCGGAATATGCCTTCTGGCGGGAACAGCATGTCGGACTGCGCCAGATCTCGCACTGGATGGAGGAGTTCGGCATAGACGCGCTGCTGATGGACGACTATCTCCGCTGGTGCGCCTACGATCTCGGCGTGGCGGGACGGACGGACCGGAACGGCGTGCCCATCGACAACGCGCAGAACTGGTTCTACGGCCTGCTCAAGCGCACGGGGGCGTATCCGCGGCCCTCGGGGTACAAAAGCTGCGAAGAGCGGCGGACGGAGCAACTGGAGGCCGCACGGGCCGAACGCGAGGCGCTGGCAAGGCGCAATGAGGCGCTGCTGGAACAAAACGCGCTGGCCGAACTCCAGGACGCCTTCGCCGCAGTCATGGAAGAGGGCGAGGCGAACGCCACCTATCGGGAACTCCGGGACCAGCTTCCGCCGTTCGTCCGCAAGCAGGAGGGCGTAGGCCGGGGCAAAATTTTCGAGATCGGCATGTGGAACGCCTTCAAACGGCTTGCCGGGCTCGCGGCCATTGAGGACAGACCGGCGTAGGGGAAGAGAATCGGCCCGCACCCGCGATCGCTCAGGACGGCTTCCGTCCTCCTCTCACGGGAAGGAAGCCGTCCCGCAGGGAAGAGCCCTCCGACGGAGCGAAAAACGGCGTGCGTTCCGCAACGGCGGTTCTCTGGACGACGAGAAGCCGTCCCTCCGGCAGTTCGTTCTTTAAAAACGTCGTTACCTTGGCAAATCTGCTAGTGTCGTATCTCATAATAACGGAAAATGCATAAATAACCACGTGCTGAAAAAAGCAGAAGCACGGACATCAGTCGAAAAATACATCCTTTTTTATAACACAGAACGATTACAGAAACGGCTCGGCCAGCTTTCCCCGGTTGAGTACCGAGAAAAACCGGTCGCTTGATTATTCCTTCAGGGGGCTTTCATCTGACATCTTTCCGTTTGTCCGTGTTCCGTCAGCGCACGGTGATGGCTTTCAGGTTGACGCCCAGCATCCGCATATCCTTGCCGAGCCCGAGATCGCTGGGACGCACGGCGTTTTTCAGCTTCAACACGACGTATAGCCCGTGCCGTTGGGAGATTGCGTCCCAAATGGTATCGGTCACCTCGACATCGACGACGGTTTCCTTCGTCAAGGCGACGGTCGCGCTTTGGGTTCCATTGACCCATATTTCCACCTCCTGAACGGGACATCCTTCAGAAAGAAATGGATAAAGAGCCAACGAAATCTCCTTGGGCGGACGCTCTTTCGTACAAAAAATCAGTGAGGCTTGAGCTCCGTCACTCCATACGCCCCCTTCTTCCGCGCCTGACCAACCCCTCTCCAGATACGGCAAGCCTTCTCCCTTTTGGGCGGTCGAAAGCGTCTTGTCGAACGGCATTTCGGGGATGCCCATCCAGAGAGATGTCTGTTCCCATGTATTCCGATGCGCCTTTCCGGCCCAGTTCGGCAAAAGAAGATACAGCCCATCCAGCTCCGTCACGGTGTGCCGCTGAAGTTCGGGAGACAGGGAAAGAGCAGCAAAGTCATGTTTCGTAATAATATAAACGGTGTTGGGATCAAATGTTCCATGAGCCAGCGTAACATCGTCTTTTACAGCTTGTTCCGCAAGCACATCATCATTCCGTCTCGCCAGACAGACGACATTCGTTTTCATTTTCCAGTTCGCGGCAATGAAAGAAACTTTTTTCCAATCACTGTATGAAGGTCCTGGATTGTGCAAAAGGCGAATGGTATCATACGAACTGCGTAGTTCCGACCATTTATCCGTTGTTACGGGTACACCCCGATACGGAATGGCGTTTTCCCGCATCATATTTTCCCGAATCGATTGGGTCAATCCGTAAAGATCAAAGACTTGAACGGTGCAGATCAGAATCAGAAAAGCGAAAAGGGCCCCACGAATACGCTGTGTTTTCCAGATACAGGAATCAATATCGAGAATAAACAGAATAACGATGGCATACCAGATTGGCCAAATGAATCTTCCCGATGAACGAAAGGTTTCTAAAGCAGGTATGGATTTGATGGAAAACAATTCATATTCATACGGGCCAACTCCTATAGTGGATGAGATCGCAAAAAGGAACAAAGACAAAAGCGCAACGATGAGCGGGCGCAAGGGAGGGCATGCCGGAGAAGTCCGACGTTCGACCCTCAACAGACGCAGGGCACCGACAAGGAGGCCCAACAAGAGAACGCCGACTCCAAGATATGCATAACCTTCATAATCTCCTCCTCCAACATCAAGGGGCGGCAGGAGAGCATCTTCACGCATCGGATTGAAAAAGCCGTTCAGGTTGAAACGGTAAAAACCAAAACCCGTCGCTCCGCTGGGTACTGATGCGGCTCCAAACAGCCCGAGCTGCCACATCACTCCCAAGCAGGCGGCACCGGTTGTCAGTGCCGGCAGGAACAACTCCCGGATGCGCTGCCTGTGGGTCGAAATCGTGCACTTCCAGGCATCGGCAAGCCAGAAGACACTGAGCATCGCCGTAAAGTAGGGATGAATGGCGATGCTGCAAACGAGGCACGCAAGCCATTCCTTCCAACGCATCCGGACACTGGGGAGCAGATATAAGCCAAAAGCCCAGATAAGCAGGAATTGTCCCGCCAGAGATTGGTGCTGGCTCATGCGGTATATTATGATGGGGGAAAAGGTGACGAGAAATGTTCCCACAATGCTTATCCATACGGAAACTGACATTCCCCGGAAAAGACGCCATGCAAACAGGGCTTGGGCGACAAAACAAAGCATGTGCCATATTCCGTAATATTGAAAAGGGAACGGAAGCCATGGGCTGAACAGTTTAAATGGAATGGCAAAAAGCGGCAGCGCATCAGCATAACTGATTGAGGATGCGTTTTCCAATCCCCAGTCCGGGTTCAAACCAACGGGAAATGTCCAGTTTGTATTTCTGTAGAAGGCCCATCCGAAATAATGTTGTGCCGAATCATTGCCAACGGCTAAGGAGTCATCGCCAAGGAGCCATGCAATATGAATAGGATTAAGTGCTCGTGGGCCGCAAACGACCCAAAAGCAAAGAACACCGAGAAAAATGGGCCAAAGAACGTGCCAACGCGAGCGGATAGGATTTTCCATAGTGAGGGGAGTCGGCATCGCCGGTTTGAGAACGAAAAAAGACCAACAGGCGACAGGAACGCTCCAGACGCCTACGGTGACTTCCAACATTTTTCAGCAATGAGCCTTTTTATACGCTCACAACGGTATCTTTGCAAATTTTCTAAAAAATCCTGAATTTCGCATCTTCTGGCATGATACGTTGCGACATCCCAATGCCCGGAAAACGGCTTGGGTGAAAGCGAAGATAGCTTTTTGTGGCGTGGCAAGCGGACAGACGACTTCCTAAAAAAAGCCCCGCCCCTCCGGTAAAGGAGGGACGGGGTTGTTTTATGCCGTGTTCAGGCTATGGGGTGAGCGTATTAGTTCGAGGAATCGTTAAAAGGCGTCAGTAAGCTCATCAGCGGTGAACGTGCCCGCCAGCTTGACGGCGATTTCACCATCGTCAAAGCTAGCGTCCACCTGAGGATTGGCAGAGGCACCAACGACAAGGTAGGTATCACCTGCGTAGGTAAAGGCCTTGTTCTCGAAACCTTCAACGGCCTTCACTGCATCGGTGGAAATGGTTGTTCCAAGAACGTCACTCAAGAACTGACTTGCCATAACCGCATTAAACACGCTTCCATCACTGCCGGTGAAGGCTTCAAGCGTATTCGAATTGATGTTCGTCGTATCATCCCCAGCAGTAAAGTCATTGATGGTCACAATGGCCTTACCCTTCAGAGTCTGAGTATAATCAATCATGAACTTGTCTTCGCCAAGGCCACCGGTCAAATCAAACGTGGCGGTCTTACCGGCCTTGACGTCCGAAACGATCATGAACGTATCGTTGTCGATACCACCAGTGATGGTCGCGGAAGACGTGGCGTTGATATACGCGTTGTTGGCGGCATAGTGAGAACCGGTGAAGGTGACCGTTTCACCGCTGATGCCAGCACTACCCGAATTGGTAGCAGCAGTAATCGTACCGATCGTCACATCACCCTTCACGGCGGAGACATCAACATCGGCGGTGCTGGCGCTCAGGATGGAGTCAATGGTCAGATCATCAAGTCCGGAAGCATTGACGGTGATACCATAATCATTGCCGGTGGTAGCGCCGAGGGTATCCAGCTTCACGGAACCCGCACCGGAAAGGTTCACTTCGGCAACCTTGCCGAACACAACGGCACTGCCCGTCTCAGCAGCGGAGAAGGCACCGTCGGTGTCAATGGTCAGGCTCTGCACTTCGCCGAGAGTACCGGCCAGCGCGAAGTTGCCGTCAGTGGTGACCTGAAGGTCGAGCAGCTTGTCGGCGTTAAGGATAACGTGGGAGTTGGCCTTATCGTTGTTCACGGTGAACACGGCGGAGGTCGCTTCCTTCAGCGTAATAATAGCGTTAGTGATAGTGTTATTACTTGCATCCATTATTCCCATATCGCCCGCGACGTTGGCGACAAAGGAAGCCGCCTTCGCAGCGCTGATCTCACCGGTCAGGATGTTGTACTGATCCACCGTCAGCTCCACGCTGGAGCTGTCGCTGAAGGCCGTATCCGTGTCATTTACAAAGGTAGTACCCTTGGTACCACCCGTCACCGTCATAACCGTATTGCCGTCATGGTCGGACACCACCGTGCCAGTTCCAGCGCCGGACAGGGTCAGGTTGAGATCGTCCATGTCAGCAATCTTGATGTCGGACGTGCCCTTGACCACGATGTTTTCGAGGCCGCTGGCATATTTCGCGGAGAAGTTCGCAGTGGCGCCGCTGAATTCAACGTTTTCCACATTGCTCATCTCGTACTGGGAGGAGCCAAGCGTACCCGTCAGAACCAGCTTGTCCTTACCTTCGCCGCCGTCGATGGCCGCGTCGGCGGCAAGATTGCCAGCAGAAGCGCGAATGACGTCGTCCCCCGCGCCGGAGGCAACGGAAGTCACCTTCTCCGTGGAGGCCATATTGATGTCCAGATCGCCGATGAGCTCGGAAGCGTCCACCGTTTTCACGGTATCAGCCAGAGCGGTAACCTTGAGGTCGCCTTCACCGGCGATGGTTACGGCCTTGGCGGCGGCAACGCCGGAGAGGTCAACCACGTTGGTTCCGGTAGCGGTGACGTTCAGGTTTTCGATACCGACGGCGTTCACAGTGACGGCCTTTTGGGCGGTCGTGATTTTGCCGTCGGCGTCCTTCACTTCCGCCGTGCCCATAGCGTTCAGGCCGAGCGCGAGGGTGTCGTCGGTGCCGTCGGTCGCCTTGCTGGCGTAGGCGATGGTAGCCGAACCGGAAGCCCGGTCGGACAGGTTGACGGCCGCATCAGCAGTGATGCCCGCCAGATCGACAGCGCCCTTCACGTTGTAGACTTCAACGCCTTCAACGCCCTTGGCGGTAAAGGTGCGGGCAATCGTCCCTTCGTTGGTCAGATTGACGTTCTCGACGTTCTTCATGAAGCCTTCGCCGGTGAACCCGGTGAAGTTGCCGTTCATGGTGATGTCAAGCGTGTCATTGCCCGCGCCGCCGTCGATCTGGTCGCCGGCGTTCAGGGTAGCTTCTTTGACGAGAGCGGAGGCCACGCCGGTGATGACGTCATCGTCAGCGGCACCAGCAATCTTGTCGACGTCGGTGGTCAGAGCCCAATCTTTGGTCACGGGAGCGGGAGTCAGCCCTTCATCCTTGCCGTAGGTGAGGTAGTGCTCCAGCGGAGAAAGACCGGCTTCGGCGAAAGCGGCTTCGAGCTGAGCCATGGTGTATTCGGGATCGGCCTTCTGCATTTCCGCCAGTTTGGCGGCCATATACTTGGCTTCGTCAAAGGATTGGGAAGGATTCAGGCCTTCATTCGCGCCATAGGTATTGTAATGCTCGTAGGCGGTCAGACCGGCGTCTTTAAGAGCGGCTTCAAGCTGATCCATGGTGTACTCGGGATCGGATGCCTGCATCTGCGCCAGCTTGGCGGCCATGTAGAAATCGCGGTCGAAGTACTGGTTGGGGCTGAGGCCTTCGGCGTCGCCGTAGGCGTCGTAGTGTTCATAGGCGGTCAGACCGGCGTCCTTGAACGCGGCTTCAAGCTGATCCATCGTATATTCGGGATCGGTTTTCTGCATCTGCGCCAGTTTGGCGGCCATGTAGTAGCTGCGGTCAAAGTTCGGATTGGGGCTGAGACCTTCACTGTCGCCATAGGCTTCATAGTGTTCATAGGCGGTCAGGCCGGCATCTTTGAAAGCGGCTTCAAGCTGCGCCATGGTGTATTCAGGATCGGATTCCTGCATCTGGGCGAGCTTGGCGTTGAGATAGTAGGTTTCGTCAAACCATTTGGGCATATCAGCCATGTTCTTATCCTCCGGAGGATAACAGAAAGTTGTAACGTGTTCCCCTGGTTCCGGCACCATGCCGAAAGAGGAACGGTTGGACAGATTCCCCGAGTTCCGCAAAGCGGCTTGCG
>CAUHBW010000086.1 GCA_959604115.1 uncultured Bilophila sp.
GGGGGGTTTAACCAGCCCGGGGGGGGTGGTGGTGGGGGCCCCCCCCCCCCCCCACCGCCGGAGGCGTACCTCAATACGGAGCAACCATGTCCGATCAGTTTCCGACCTACCGTGCCCAGATGGAATACGTGTGCCTCGACTGCGGGGAGCGTCATCCCATCGACGAATTGCTGTACACCTGCCCGACCTGCGGAGGCGTGTTCCTGCTTGAGGACACTACCTTCGACACGCTGAAGGCGCACGACGGCGCGTACTGGCGCAACCTGTTCGACAGCCGCGCCGCAACCCGCAACACCGCCCTGCGCGGCGTGTTCCGCTTCTACGAACTCATGGCCCCCGTGCTGGAGCGGGAAGACATCCTGTACCTCGGCGAAGGCAACACGCCGGTCGTGGACGGCGCTCCCGAACTGCAAAAGAAGCTGAACGCCTCCTTTGCCTTCAAGAACGACGGGCAGAACCCGAGCGCCTCCTTCAAGGACCGGGGCATGGCCTGCGCCTACAGCTATCTGCGCGCGCTGGTCCGCAAGCACGGCTGGGACGAGGTGCTGACCATCTGCGCCTCCACCGGCGACACCTCGGCGGCAGCCGCCCTGTACGGCGCGTATGTGGGGCACCCCATCAAGACCGCCGTGCTTCTGCCGCAGGGCAAGGTTACTCCTCAGCAACTTTCCCAGCCCCTCGGTTCCGGGGCCACCGTGCTCGAAGTTCCCGGCGTGTTCGACGACTGCATGAAGGTCGTGGAGCATCTGGCGGAGCACTACCGCGTGGCTCTGCTCAACTCCAAGAACAGCTGGCGCATTCTCGGTCAGGAATCCTATGCCTACGAAGTCGCCCAGTGGTTCAACTGGGATCTGGCGGGCAAGGTGTTGTTCGTGCCCGTGGGCAACGCCGGAAACATCACGGCGGTCATGTCCGGCCTGCTCAAGATGCGCCGTCTCGGCATCATCGCGGAACTGCCGCGCCTGTTCGGCGTCCAGTCCGAACACGCCGACCCGGTGTGGCGCTACTACAGCGCGCCCAAGGCGGAGCGCGTCTACCGGCCCGTGACCGTGCGCCCGAGCGTGGCGCAGGCCGCCATGATCGGCAATCCCGTCTCCTTCCCCCGCGTCAAAAAGCTCGTGGACGCCTACGAGGCCGCGGGCGGCGCGTTCGACGTGGTGCAGGTGACCGAACAGGCCATCATGGACGCCACCGTTCTCGCCAACCGCCACGGGCACATCGTCTGCACGCAGGGTGGGGAATGCCTCGCCGGACTGCTCAAGGCGCGTGAGGAAGGCCGCGTCGCCGCCGACGAAAAGGCCGTGCTCGACTCCACGGCGCACGCTCTCAAGTTCGCAGGTTTCCAGAACATGTACTTTACCGACGCCTTCCCCGCCGAATACGGGGTCACGCCCGATTCGAGCCTCGCCAACAAGCCCGCTCTGGTGATCGGGGCCGACGAAAAGGCGCGCCTCTCCGTCGAGGATTTCACGAAGGCCGCCGCGAAAGCCGTGGCCGACCGCTTGGACCTTGCCGGAAAATGATTATTGTTGGAACAGGAAGGGTTGCCGGGGCCTTTTCCGCCGGGCCGGACGGGAAGTTGAAAGACGTTTCCCGGTTCCTCAAAAGACTTGACACCCTTCTGTTCGGACGCTAAGGCAAGGATGACGGCACGACCGTGCCTGTGGTTGAGACAACATCAGGGCCCTTGACTGGTCCAGAAAACTTGGAGGAAATCACAATGTCTTGGAATGTTACGGTTGACACTGACAAGTGCGTGGGTTGCGGCGAATGCGTGGATGTCTGTCCCGTCGAAGTGTATGAAATGGCCGACGGCAAGTCCAACCCGGCTCACTACGAAGAATGCCTCGGCTGTGAATCCTGTGTGGAAGTTTGCGAAAGCAACGCCATCACCGTCGAAGAAAACTAGGCATTGATACCCGCCGTCCCGGATCGTCCGATCCCGGACGGCGGTTCCATGAGAGGAAGGAGCTTTTTTCCAAGAGGCCCCTTCCTTTTTTTGCACTCTTACCTATTATAGTCCCATGACCAACATCATGCCCGAGCTTATCCCTGTGTTCACTGCGTACGAGGCGCTTGTTGCCGAAGCCGACGCGGTGTTTTCCCGTGTCAACGAGCTGCACCCGGACTGCGTGACCTGCAAGCCCGGTTGCAGTGATTGCTGCCACGCCACCTTTGACCTTTCGCTGGTCGAGGCCATGTACCTGAACGCCAAGTTCGGGGAGACCTTCGACTTCGGCCCCGACCGGTCCCGCATCCTCGAAAACGCGGGAGACGTCGACCGCAAGCTGACCCGCATGAAGCGCGAGTATTTCCGCGAGCTGCGCGACGCCAAGGCTTCGCAGGAAGCGATGGACCACATCATGGAAGAGGCCGCCAAGGCCCGCATCCGCTGTCCGCTGCTCGACGTGAACGACGAGTGCTCCCTCTATGCATACCGCCCCATCACCTGTCGCCTGTACGGCATCCCCACGGCGATCGGCGGCAAGGCGCACGTGTGCGGCAAATCGAATTTTGCTTCCGGCGTCAGCTATCCGACCGTGCATCTGGAGAAGATCCAGGAGCGGCTGGACCGGATGAGCGTCGAGATCCGGGATCGCGTGCAGTCGCGGTTCAAGGAGCTGCATACCGTGTTCGTGCCCGTGTCGATGGCGCTCCTGACGAACTATGACGCAGCCTATCTGGGCATCGGCCCGGCACCCAAGGAGTCGTGATGATTTCGGCCACCATGTTTCGCGACAGCACCAAACAGGAGCTGACCGAGGAGCAGGAAAAGCTCAAGCGCGAGATCTACGAGCGCATGAATCCCCGGCGTCGGAAGTTCATCGACCGCATCGGCTACGATGAATGGGACCCCTTCCAGAAGCCCAACGATCCGATGGACATCCGCGTCGATCCGAGCAAGCGCACAACGCAGCAGCTTTTCCGCGGATTCATGCATTCGCTCGGCTCCCGGACCGAAGGGAACGACTTCAACAAGGGCGCGCTCGACTGCGCGCTCGGCATCGTGAACAGAGACGAACGCTATCTCGGCATCTACGAGTTCTGCGTGTGGTATTACAAACTGCTGAAGAAAGAAGGACTGATCGATGAAGGACCGGTACGACAATCTTGACGAGTACATCGCCGACCTGCGGGCCGCGCTCAGCCAGAACGACGGTTGCGCCAACCATCATTATAATCTTGGCGTGGCCCTGCTCAGCAAGGGCGACTTTGTCGGGGCGGAGGAGTCCTTCCTCGCCGCTGTCCGCAATTCGTCGCATCTTGCCGAAGCCTATGTGCAGCTCGGCGGCATCTGCCTCCACCGGGGCGATCTGGAAGGCTGTTTGCGCTACAACGAGGAAGCCGCCAACTGTCGCGCCAAGTTCCCGGTTCCGTGGAGCAACATCGGGTTCGTGCATCTCCAGCAGGGCGAACCGAAGAAGGCCATCACCGCGCTTGAGAAGGCCCTGAAATGGGATCCCGACTTCATTCAGGCGATGGCGACCCTCGGCGCGGCCTACTACATGGACGGTCAGTACGACGAGAGCATCAAGATCAGCGAAAAGGCCATCGAAAAGCAGCCCGGCTTCGCGCCCGCGTGGAACAACCTGTCCCTCGCGTGGTTTGAAAAGGGCGATTACGACAAGGCCGCCGAATACGCCGACAAGGCCGTCGAGTTCGGTTTCGAGGTCCGCCCCGAGTACCTCGAAGACATCGCCGCCCATCGTAATAAGTAACGCGGATAGATTATAATGAGCAGGGAAGGAGAGGAACCTCTTCTTCAAAAGACTTTTGTACGCGCGGTCGTCGGTCCGTACCCGTATGGCGGGACGGGCCGCACGAATGCCGGAAAGGCTCCGAAACACTGTTTCGGAGCCTTCGTCGTTTTTGAGAGGGAAGAACCGCGAATGTTTTTCGCTCTATCCGTATACATTTCATAGAGTTTAGCGGAAAACCATACCCGTTCGGGCCTCTCGTCTTTTATTGAGGAACCGCCGGGGGACGTCCGTATCCGAAACGGAACCGCGCGTTTCCCCTGATGAGGTTGACCCATAGGAACATCTTTGAAGGAGAAGAGGGGTGGGGTTTGGGGAGGGAGGAGGAAACGTTCTTTAGAACGTTTCCTCCTCCCCCCTCCCCAATCATTCCCGCCCGCCGGAAAGCGGCGTAAGGACAGGCTCGACGGTGTGATGGTCATCTGGTATGCTTTTCCCGCTCTTTTGCGTGCCGTCGGCCCGGCATGCGCCACGGAGGCCGCCTTCCGGCGAAGCCCCGATTGCCTGTAAGCTGAAAGGAAAAATTCTATGCAAACAATCCTCGTGACCGGTGGCGCCGGGTTCATCGGTTCCTGTTACGTGCTCGCGCGCTGCGCGGCGGGCGACAGGGTGATCAATCTCGACAAGCTGACCTACTCCGGGAATCTGGGCAACCTTGTTTCCCTCAGAGACGATCCGAACCATATTTTCGTGCACGGCGACATCGGCAACGCGGAACTGGTCGAACACTTCCTGCATACGTACGAACCCGACGCGGTGGTCAATTTCGCGGCGGAGAGCCATGTGGATCGCTCCATCCTCGATCCCGACGCCTTTGTGCGGACCAACGTGCTCGGCACGTGCACGCTGTTGCGCACGGCCTACACGTGGTGGAAGGGCCTTTCCGAAGCGCGGAAGGCGGCCTTCCGGTTTCTGCACGTGTCCACCGACGAAGTGTTCGGCGCGCTGCACCCCGGCGATCCCGCGTTTACCGAGGAGACCCCTTACAGCCCGAACAGCCCCTATTCCGCAAGCAAGGCGTCCAGCGACCATTTCGTGCGCGCCTACCACGAGACCTACGGGTTCCCCACGCTGATCACCAACTGCTCCAACAACTACGGCCCGCGCCAGTTCCCGGAAAAGCTGATTCCGCTGGTGACGCTCAACGCGCTGGCCCGCAAGACCCTGCCGGTATACGGCACCGGATCGAATATCCGGGACTGGCTGCACGTCGAAGACCATTGCGCCGCCATCCAGCGGGTGCTCGAAGCCGGGCGCGTGGGGCAGACCTACAACATCGGCGGCAATTCCGAGCGTACCAACCTTGAGGTGGTGCACGGCATCTGCGCGGTGCTGGACGAAGTGGCGCCGTCGAAGGAAGGCCCCTACGCCGACCTGATCAAGTTCGTCACCGACCGTCCGGGACACGATTTCCGGTACGCGATCAACTGCTCCAAACTCTCCTCCGAGCTGGGCTGGAACCCCACCCACACCTTTGAGGAAGGGCTGAGGGACACCGTGAAGTGGTATCTCGACAACGGCGAGTGGGTCGAAAACGTCCAGAGCGGCGACTACCGCAACTGGATGCAAACCAACTATGCGGGCAGGGTGTAGCCATGAAAAAGTGGAAAGGCATCATTCTGGCGGGCGGTTCCGGCACGCGGCTCTACCCTCTGACCATAAGCGTGAGCAAGCAGCTCATGCCGGTGTACGACAAGCCGATGATTTATTACCCGCTGGCGACCCTGATGCAGTCCGGCATCCGGGAAGTGGCGATCATCTCCACGCCCGAACACCTTCCCCTGTACCGGGAACTGCTCGGCGACGGCACGCAGTGGGGCTGTTCCTTCGAGTATGTGGTGCAGGAAAGGCCGGAAGGGCTCGCGCAGGCTTTTTTGCTGACCGAGGACTTCATCAGGGGCTGCAACGTCTGCCTCGTCCTCGGGGACAACATTTTCTTCGGCGAAGGGATGACCGATCTGCTGAACATGGCCATGAGCCGCGACACCGGAGCGACCGTGTTCGGGTATCATGTGCGCGATCCGCACCGTTACGGAGTGGTCGAGTTCGACGGGGACCGCAAGGTGCTCAGCATTGAGGAAAAGCCCGCCGAGCCGAAATCCAACTATGCGGTCACGGGCCTGTATTTCTACGACGCGGATATCGTGGACATCGCCAAGCGGGTGAAACCCTCGGCGCGCGGCGAACTGGAAATCACGGACGTGAACAACCTCTACCTGAAGCGCGGCGATCTGCATGTCGAGCTCATGGGCCGGGGCATCGCATGGCTCGATACGGGCACCCACGACTCGCTGCTCGAAGCCAGCTCCTTCGTGCAGGCCGTGGAAACCCGGCAGGGGCTCAAGATCGCCTGTCTTGAGGAAATCGCGTGGCGCAAGGGGTACATTTCTTCGGACGACGTGCGGCGGCTGGCGAAGCCGATGGCAAAAAACGGCTACGGTCAGTATCTCTATGAACTGGTTGATACGGGAAGCGTGATATGGAAGTAGTGCAGACTCCGATTCAGGGCGTATTGCTGATCAAGCCGAAAGTCTGGGGCGACGCGCGCGGGTATTTCGTGGAGACGTGGCAGAAGGAACGCTACGAAGCCGCGGGGCTCGACGTTCCGTTCGTGCAGGACAACCACTCCAAGTCCACGTACGGCATCCTGCGCGGGCTGCATTTCCAGAAGACGCATCCGCAGGGCAAGTTGGTGAGCGTTTCGCTCGGCAAGGTGTTCGACGTGGCGGTGGACATCCGCAAGGGTTCCCCGACCTACGGACAGTGGTACGGCGCGGAACTGACCGCCGAAAACCAGCATCAGCTCTGGATCGCTCCCGGCCTCGCGCACGGTTTCGTGGTGACGAGCGAGGTGGCGCATTTCCACTACAAATGCACCGAACTCTACCACCCCGAGGATGAAGGCTCCATCCGTTGGAATGATCCCGATCTCGCCATCGCGTGGCCCGTCGCCGAGCCCAAGCTCTCCGCAAAGGATACGGTTGCGCCCTTCTTCAAGGAACTGAACCGGTAAGAATTGAAGAGCGGGGATGCGTCGCCTTTCCCGTTCCCGAAAGGTTCGGCGGGCGGCAGAGGGACGTTTCCGACGGCTTTTCATGCGGCGGAAGATCTCGGGCGGTCCGACGGCCGCTGCAAACATCTTTGGAAGAAGCGAGGAGGGGAGAAACGTTTCCTCTCCTCTTCCTTGCTCTTTCCCTCATTTTTTACAGGAGAATCCCATGAAAGCGTTGGTCCTCGGCGGCTCGGGGCTGCTCGGGCATGCTGTGCTGCCGTGCCTTGCCCGAGCGGGCGTGGAGGCGATCGCGCCCTCTCACGCCGAACTCGACGTGCTGGATACGGTTGCCCTGCGCGAGTACGTGCGGGGGGTGCGTCCGGACGTCATCTTCAACCTGATCGCGTACACGGCGGTGGACAAGGCCGAAGAGGATACGGAAGCCGCCATGCGCCTAAACGCGGAACTGCCCGTGACGCTCGGGGAACTCGTGCGCGGCACGGACATGTTCCTGATGCACTACAGCACCGACTACGTCTTCGACGGCAGAAAAGGTTCGCCCTACCTTCCCGGCGACGCCACGAATCCGCTGTGCATGTACGGGACGTCCAAACGCGCGGGCGAAGAAGGGCTGCTGGCTCTCGGCTCGGACAACTGGTGCGTGGCGCGTACGGCGTGGATTTTCGGTCCCGGCAAGAAAAATTTCATCGAAACCATTCTCAATCTGGCCAAGACCCGCGACGAACTCCGCGTGGTGGACGATCAGACCGGCTCGCCGACCTATACGGTCGATCTGGCCGAGGCGTCCTTGGAGCTTGCAAGGCAGCGACGTTCCGGCATTGTGCATGTCGTCAACAACGGACAGGCTTCGTGGTGCCAACTCGCTGCGGAGGCAGTGCGGCTTGCCGGGCTGGCCTGTCGGGTCAGTCCGATCACATCGGCAGAATATCCCCAAAAGGCCACGCGCCCGAGCTTCTCCGTGATGGACAACACCGGATCGGGCATGAAGGCGGATTGGCGGGATGCGTTGAGCCGGTATATGGCGATCCGCTGAACGATTCCCTGAAATTGAGAAAAGCGGCGAAGCACGTGTGCTTCGCCGCTTTCTTCATTTACCGCTGAACCGGTTCGGGACGTCCGGGGGCGGGCGGCCTATGGTCGCCGTTCTTCGGAGGCCGATGGTTGCCGTCCTTTTTCTGGGAAGGACGAGAAGGCGCGGCGTGTTGCCTGTCCTTCCCATGCGCCTTTCCGTCCTGTTTTTTGACGTTGGGATGGGGAGGCCGCTTTTGCGGGTGTGCCGGAGCCTGTCCGGCCTGTTCCGGGGACATGGGCGGACGTTTTTCGGCCGCGAATCCCATGCCGCAGGTTGCCGTGACGCCAAAGAAAGCCATTGCGAACAATGCGATCAATCGCTTCATGTGCAGTTACTCCTTCAGCGCGGCTTGTGTCACTCCCGGTTCGAGAAGTCAACAGGAAAAGGACGGGATATCCCAAAATATTTCCAACCGTTGCGGGATGTCCCGCAGGTTCGGTCCGCGCATCAGTACCAGAGGTTCTTCAGCTGGTCCTTGGTGTAGCCCTTGCCTTCCATGCACCATTCGAAATAGCTGGACCACGGGAGATCGCCGTGCCAGCTGTAGGGGCTTCCGCCGATCATGGCGTTGGTCTGTTCCGTGCAGGATTGCTGGGCTCCCCGGAAAACCTGTTCCTGAGGCGACAGGGACGTGTTGGAGGCGGCGCAGCCGCCAAGCAGGAACACGGCGGCGAGAGCGGCGGTTTTCAGGAATGGGGTCATGATTGTCCTCCTGTGGTGGGTATCGGGGGAGATTGTCTCCCTTCCGTCTTGCGTTACCCGCCGCAGAAAAAAACGGCAATACAAATCACCTGAGTATAAAGAGGGTTACATGATTTTATGAAGCAGGGAGGATCGTATTTACAACCGTCCCTTTTTCCATCACACTGAAACCCTGCCTGACGACAGGCTGCAATAAGGGAACGACGGCTCCCGGCGGCGTCCGATGCCGCGGAGCGGTTCCAGTGAATGGAAGGAGCAACACTGCATGTGCGGAATTATTGGTTATGCCGGACACCGTCCTTCGGTTTCGGTCATTATCGAAGGTCTTCGGCGTCTTGAATACCGCGGATACGATTCCGCCGGGATCGGCTTCGTTCAGGGCAGGGAACTGAAGGTCGTCAAGGCTGAAGGCAAGCTGGCCGCCCTTGAGGAAAAACTTGCCCATTTCCCCAACATGATCGCCATGAACGGCATCGGGCATACGCGCTGGGCCACCCACGGCGTGCCCGCCGAACGTAACGCCCATCCCCATATCGGCGGAGACAACGAGCTCGCCATCGTCCATAACGGCATCATCGAAAACTTTCAGGAATTGAAGGAGGGCCTGCTCGCCAAGGGGTACGTCTTCAAGTCCGAAACCGATACGGAAGTGCTGGCTCATCTGATCGCCGAGGGCCGCAGGCACGCCCCCACTTTGCTCGAAGCCTTTGCGTGGGCCCTGCGTCAGGCGCACGGCGCGTACGCCGTGGCCGTGGTCTGTCCCGACGAGCCGGGGACCATCCTCGCCGCGCGCATGTCCGCGCCTCTGATCCTCGGCGTGGGCGTGGGCGAGCATTTCATCGCCTCGGACATTCCGGCGTTCCTGCCCTACACGCGCGACGTCGTTTTTTTGCAGGACGGCGAAATCGTCCGCATTACCGACACGACGTGGCAGGTGCTGTCCCTCAAGACCCTCGAACCGGTCCGAAAGGACGTGCAGACCGTCCAGTGGGATATGCAGTCCGCGCGCAAGGGCGGTTTCAAGCACTTTATGCTCAAGGAAATTTTTGAGCAGCCCAAGGTCATTACGGACTGTCTGGCCGGACGCATCGACGAGGAGGGCGGCATGGTGCTGCTGCCGGAGCTGGACGGACTTCCCGTGCCGTCCCGGCTGCGGATCATCGCCTGCGGCACTTCGTACCATGCGGGCATGTGGGGCCAGCATCTGCTGGAAGACTGGGCGCGCATGCCCGTGGTCCCGGAAATCGCCTCCGAATTCCGGTACCGCAACGTCATCCTTGAGCCCGACGACATGGTGCTGGTGATCAGCCAGTCCGGCGAAACGGCGGACACGCTCGCCGCGCTCCGCCTCGCCAAGGAAAAGGGCTGCACCGCCATCGCGCTGTGCAACGTGGTGGGGGCGTCCATCCCGCGCGAGGCCGATGCCGTGATCTACACGCAGGCCGGTCCCGAGATCAGCGTGGCGTCCACAAAGGCCATGTGCAGCCAGATGGTGATCATGGCCCTGATCGCGCTCTACTACGGACAGCGCAAGGGCCTGCTCGACGCCGGAACCCGCCGCGAAGCCATCGCCGCGCTGCACGGCCTGTCCAAACAGGTCGAGGATGCGCTTCCCGGCATGCGGGAAACGGCGCAGGCGCTGGCCCCGCAATACGCTTTCGCGCAAAGCTTTTTCTATCTGGGGCGTGGGCAGGCTTTCCCCCTCGCGCTGGAGGGCGCGCTGAAGCTCAAGGAAATCTCCTACATCCACGCGGAAGGGTATGCCGCCGGAGAGATGAAGCATGGTCCCATCGCGCTGATCGAACCGGAGTTTCCCACGTTTGCGCTGGCTTTCAGCGATGCGTTGTTTCCCAAGGTCAAATCGAATATCGTGGAGGTGCAGGCCCGCCGCGGGCCGGTCATCGCGCTGGCGAATCCCGGAGCGGATCTGAACGTGGAGCACCTGTGGACGATCCCCGCCGCGTGGGGGCCGTTCGGCGCGTTTCTCGCGCTTCCGGCGATGCAGCTGTTCAGCTATGAAATGGCCGATTATCTCGGCAAGGACGTGGACCAGCCGCGCAACCTCGCCAAGAGCGTGACCGTCGAGTAAGGTATCCGGAGACGCCGTGTCTCCGGCTCTGTTTCATCGGAACGTTTTCAGGGAGAAGCCCCGCTTCTCCAGCGAACCTTCAAAAAAAGGAATCGTCATGAATCATACCACGGAAGGCCTGCAGGCCAAGTCCTGCGCAGGGGATGTGGAAACGGTCTGGAAGCGTCTGCTCGAAACGCTCAAGACCCTGAACGTTCCGTTGTTCGCCACGGTGGACCACGCCGCCAACGCGCGCGCCGCCGGGCTGTTCATGCCCGAAACCCGCGTCGCCTTTTTCGGCAATCCCGCCGTGGGCACGCATCTGATGCTCGAACGGCCCGAAATCGCCATCGAGCTGCCCCTTCGCATGGTGGTTACGGAAGTTCCCGGCGAAGGCACCATGCTGTTCATGCCCGACATCCTGTGGATGGCCCACCGCTACGGCATCGATCCCCAGCTCGAAAGCCTCCGCAAGATGCTCGGCTTCATGGCCCTGCTTTCCGACAAGGTGTGCGGGCAGTAGGGCGGTTGAAAGCGAATCAGGGGAGGGGGGAAAGAAAATATATTGGGAAAAGTTACATAAACCCACCCCCCCACCCCCCCCCAACAAACATCAAAAAGATTGTCTCATTTACAAAAACCATTTCCCAGT
>CAUHBW010000087.1 GCA_959604115.1 uncultured Bilophila sp.
TGCCGCTTCCACGGTTGGTATGGATGCCCAGCCGGACGCCCCGCTCCCGCAGCCAGTACAGCATGTCCTCAAGCCCGGGCTCCAGCTCCAGTTGCGGCAACGCTACGTCCCGGTAGGGAAAACGGTCCGCGATCGCGGGGAGAAGCTTGAGTTCCTCCGGCGTAAACAGGTATTCGAGGGCCTCTTTGGCCGTGGACATCTGCACGTACGCGGCCTGCCCTTCGGAAACCGGCGGTTTGCCGACTTCCCGAAGAAGCAGGTTGTAATAACCGATGTTGACGTCGCGGGAATCGACCATGACCCCGTCGCAGTCAAAGATAAGGCCGGAAAGGCCGTCGGGGAAGGTTTCCTCAAGGCGGGAAACCCATGTTTCCGTGGATTGCATCATGCCTGCTCCAAGGTATCGTCTGCCATACAAAGAATCACGAGTTGGCGTCTGTCAAGCCAGGGCCTGTCGGGCTGCCTGTCTTTTTTGCCGATCAGCTTCCACAGCGGCTCCTCGCCGCAGGTCACCCGCCAGCCTTCGGGGGCGCGCCACCCCTGCGGCAAACGCGCCGACACCTCCGGCGAAAGCGGCTCCCGGCACAGGCCGTTTTCGACGAGCGCGCCGCCCATCCGGGCATCCGCCGTGCACAGCACGCAATCTTCCGGCAACAGGATCGCCAGCAGGTCCAACATGAAACGCCACGACGGCAGCAGCATGGCCGGGTTGTCGGGAACCAGTTCCCGCATCATTCCGAGCAGACCGGAAAAGACGTCTTCCTCTTCGTCTCCCAGATGCGACGCCAGTCTCGCCGCGCCCGTCCGGTATCGGGCCGCGAGCCGCTCCATCTCCAGAACCCGCTCCTCCTGAAGCCAGCCAAGCAGCAAAAATCGCTGCGCCCAACGTCCCGGCGCTTCGGCGGAGGACGGTCCGTCGGCGTCCCGCAGTTCGCCGGTTGCGGCAAACCGCTTCAAATCCCGCCGCTCCTGTTGAGTCCTGCGCTCCCGATCCTGAAACGTCGCGGCCGCCTCGGAAAGCGCCGCAAGCCCGGCCTCGTCCAGCTGCGCCAGATCGGCAAGACACGCCGCGGCTTCTCTTGAAGTGTAAGGCAAGGCCATTGCATACCATTCTTCAGGATTCCGCTTGCCGTCCCGACCGTCGGGAAGCCCCGGCCAGACAGGCCGCACGCACTCCGGAAGACCTTTGGGGAAGAATTCACGATGCATTGTGGGAACGTATACAAGAGAATCGTTCGATTCCTTTTGCATGGACATGATCCTTTGAAACATGTTCTTTACAGACGTTATAGAATCTTGACCTCTCAGAGGCGCGGGCGTAACATCGCTAGCATGTTTTCAAATACCCTGCGCCCTTTGATAGGAACCGGGGATTTCTCCTGTTTTGGCGGGCGTCCCCGTCGGGTCATTCCGGTATGTACCCTGATGGGGAGAATGATGCAACGCCCTTCGCTTGACCTATCCGGAATCCACCGGTATATCCCAGCATTATACACACGGAGGCCTCTATGTACGGTATCGGCATGCAAGAATTGCTCGTCATTCTCCTTATAGTCGTTCTGATTTTCGGCGCCAAAAAACTTCCTGAAATCGGCGGCGGGCTGGGCAAGGCCATCCGCAACTTCAAGCGGGCCAGCTCCGAACCCGACGAAATCGACATCACCCCCAAAGATGAAAAGAAAAAGGACGATACGACCCATTCCGCGTAGCCGTTCGGGTTTCCGTTTCGCAGGCTCAATCCTTACTGGCGTTTTCCTCCAATATCTGGCAAAATAAGCTCCGCTCCGCAGAGGAGACAGGCAGCAACGCAAGGCATATAAGGAAGGCCACCATGAAAGTCGAACAACTTTCCATTTTTCTTGAAAACAAAGCCGGCCGCTTGGCCGAAGTGACCAAGACGCTGGCGCAAGCGGGCATCAACATCCGGGCTCTCTCTCTGGCCGACACGTCCGATTTCGGCATTCTCCGCCTGATCGTGAACGATACGGAAAAAGCCATCAATATCATGAAGGAAGCCGGATTCACCGTTGGGCGTACCGCTGTTGTCGCCGTGGAAGTGAACGACAAGCCCGGCGGCCTGAACGCCATTCTCGAAGCGCTTTCCGGCCACAACGTCAACGTGGAATACATGTACGCCTTCGTTCAGGAAGGCGGCGGGAACGCCACGATGATCTTCCGGTTCGACCGCATCGATCAGGCCATCGAAGTCCTGAAGGCCAAAAACATTCCGATCATCCCCGCGGATCGCATCAACGGCTGATGCGCAATTCTTGAAGTCCCCGTTCCCGAACGGGGACTTTTTTTGCGCCCCACGGAGAAACCTTTTCTCCGGCAGCCTTTTCCGTGAGCGTTCTCCCAGTCCACCGGACTTAAACCGGCAGGCCTTGAAAAGAACCGTTCCCCCCTATGACAAAAGGCCGCCGCCGAAACATGTTTCGACGGCGGCCTTTTGTCGGTCTCATACGGGGCTAGAGCCAGTCAAACCAGCGCTTCCAAGACCCCTGAATCTGTTCCCGAGCCTGCTTCGACTGCTGCTCGCGATACCGGTAATAGGCGGACAAGGCTTTTTCCTTCGCATGTTCGCTGACTTCCGGCACATCGGAGAAGTTGTCCACGATATAGGTATACCGCTTCCATGCCGGACCGTAGTTGTTCATGTTCCAGAAAACATCCCCCAGATACAGCTCATGTTCGGCGATAAGCCGACGGCAGTTCGTCATCTGCTCGGCGGCCTTTTCGGCATATTCGCTGTTGGGATACGTCTCCCGCAGACGCCCGAAATATTCAAGCGCCTCCTGTGTGGACGTCGTGGGCCGGTCCACGGAAATGAAGCTTTTCAAATCGGACATGCCGACCTGATACAACACATAGGGGATCGCCTCGTGCCGGGGATGCAGGGATTCGAATTCCTTGTAGGCCTCGGCGGCGTCCACATATTTTTCGTCAAGGAACAAAGCGTCCCCAAGAGACAACTCGGCCTCCACCGTATACGGGCTGAAGGGGAAATTGTCCTTGAGCTTTGAATAATACTGGGCGGCCTGCGCATAATTCTTTTCGTGCATGGCGTCGTTGGCGCCTTCGTACAGTTCCTGAGCCGTATCTTCCGGCGGAGGCAAAAAGAAATAGTCAATGAGGCCGCATCCGGGAAGAAGCAGAACCCATGCGACCAGCACTAGATGACGAAAATACATTGCTTAGGCGTCCAGTTGTTCAAGATAGGTAAAGGCAGCCGTAGCGGCTGTGGCCCCGTCACCAACGGCGGTCGCCACCTGACGGCACAGCTTGGAACGAATATCCCCCGCCGCGAACAGGCCGGGCAGATTCGTTCTCATCTCACAATCGGTGACGATGAATCCCTGCGGATCAACGTCAAGACCGGCGGGCAGGAAGCTGTTCTGCGGCTCGTAGCCCACAAACACGAACATGCCGTCCACCGCCAGCTGCGTCTCCACATCGGTCTTTACATTTTTCAACTGAAGCCCACGGAGAGCTTCTTCGCCAACCAGCCCGGTCACGACGGTATCCAGCACAAGTTCGATCTTGTCCGAGGCCGCGCGCACCTTGTCCTGATAGACCTTCGCGGCGCGAAAACCTTCACGCCGATGGATCAGGTACAGTTTCTTGACAATCCGGGAAAGGTAAAGCGCCTCTTCCAGCGCCGAATTGCCGCCGCCTACCACGGCGACGACCTGATCGCGGAAGAAATTGCCGTCGCACAAGGCGCAATAGGAAACTCCCCGCCCCGTCAGCTGCGACTCGCGCGGCAGCCCCAGGGGACGAGGATTGGCGCCGGAGCAGACGACCACGGCCTTGGCTTCGATGGATTCCTTCCCCACGACGAGCATCCAGCCGCCGGAGGTCCGTTCCATCTTCAGAACCGCGTCATTGTACCGTTCGAGCGCGTAGCCTTCCAGATGAGCGGCGAACGTATCCGCCATTTCCCATCCCTTGATCCCTTTCGGGAATCCGGGATAGTTCTCAATGCTTTCCGTCTTGAGAACCTGCCCGCCGGGGGCGAGCATCTCGATCTGGGCTACGGAAAGGCCCGAGCGGCACAAATAAAGGGCAGCGGTAATCCCGGCAGGCCCTCCGCCTACAACAACGGCGTCGTACTGTTTCATGCCAGAGCCTTTTGTTCAATCATCGTCGTGATGCTGGACTTGGAAACGGCGCCCGTGACCTGCTCCACCACTTCGCCGTTCTTGAACAGAATAAGGGTAGGAATGGCGCGGATGCCGTACTTGCCGGGCGTGCCGGGGTTTTCGTCCACATTCAACTTGACGACGGACAGTTTGCCTTCATATTCGTTGGCAATCTCGTCGATGATGGGGCCGATGGCACGGCACGGGCCGCACCACGGAGCCCAAAAATCAACAAGGACGGGGAGCTGGGACTGCAACACAACGGCATCAAAGTTGGAATCATTCACCTGGGTAGCCATTACCGACTCCTTACGAAAAGTTGCTTGTTGACAAACAAATCGGCGGCACGTTTACGCCCAAAGGCAGTGCCTCCAACATAGCAATTGTAGATGTGAGATCACGGGGTGTCAAGATGGCGCGGAAAAGATTCACTATTTGAGAAAAACCGCTCAAGCGGTCATACGCACCCCTGCGGCGCGCGCAACGCGCCCAAATCATCGGGAAGTTTCTGCCCGCGCGGGATGGCGGGGAACGCCAGCCCCTGCCCGTATCCCTTCCGGGCAAGCAGTTCCCCGGCGTGGGCGATCATCACGGCGTTGTCCGTGCACAAAAAACGCGACGGCAACAGCAACGGCTTCCCGATCCTGTCGGCGAGCGACTGCATGGCGGCCCGCACCTGCGTGTTGGCGGCCACGCCTCCTGCCACGACGATTCCGGTAATACCCTTCCCTTCTTCCCGCCCGAACGCCTTTTCGACCTTGAGGCTGAGCGTCTCCGCAACGGCCAGCATATAGGACGCGCAGACGTCGCACAGCGCCGCCGAAGCGGAATCCGTACCGGCGTCGCGGACACGCCTCCCTTCCTCAAGCAGTTCGGGATGATCCCGCAGGTAGGTCAGAGCCGCCGTTTTCAGGCCGCTGAAACTGAAATCCAGATTGTCCACATGCGTGTACGGACGCGGGAACAGATGCGGATCGGCGGTTCCGCGCTGCGCGAGGCGATCGAGCAGCAAACCTCCTGGATACGGCAGACCCAGCATCTTGGCGAACTTGTCGCAGGCTTCACCCGCCGCGTCGTCAAGCGTGCGCCCCAGCAGGGCCAGCGATTCCGGCGCGTCTATCCGATAAATATGGGTGTGGCCGCCCGAAACGAGCAGGCCAAGCAACGGATACTCCAGCTCATGCTCAAGGCCGACGGCCAGCAGATGGGCGTGGAGGTGATTGACGGCGATCAGCGGCTTGTTGCCCGCCAGAGCCAGCCCTTTGGCGAACGCCACGCCCACGAGCAGCGCTCCGAGCAGCCCCGGTCCACGTGTCGCCGCGACGACATCGACGTCGGCCAGCGACAATCCCGTGCGGCGCATCAGTTCGTCGTACAGCGCGCCCAAAAAACGGTAGTGCTCACGGGAAGCCAGCTCGGGAACGACGCCGCCGAACAGCGCGTGCACGTCCATCTGCGTCGCCAACACGGATTCCACGCATTTCCCGTCCCTGACCAGCGCCAGCGCGGTTTCATCACAAGAGGTTTCGATACCAAGACAAAGCATAACTTTCACCGCATCGTACAGAAAAAGGCCATAAACGAACGATCGACCCGTTTTCGATGGGAAACGCAGGCCGATCGTTCTTCTCGCTACGGCAATGCCGGAACCATTTCCGGCATCGACGGCTGACTACTTCTTATAAATGGCGTTGACCGCTTCGACATCCTTCCGCGAGCCGATGAACAACGGAACGCGTTCGTGCAGCGTGGACGGCGTGAGGTCGAGGATGCGGTTGTGCCCGTCGCTCGCGGCGCCGCCAGCGTTTTCCGCCACAAAGGCGAGCGGCGAGGCTTCGCACAGGTACCGCAGCTTGCCGCGGCTTTTCCCCTTGCGGCTGTCCGGAGGATACATGTAGATGCCGCCGTACAGCAGGGTGCGGTGGAAGTCCGCAACCAGCGAACCGACATAGCGGGCCGAACAGGGCGTCGCATTGGGATCTTCGGGATGCTTGAAGTAATCGATGGCGGCGCGGGCCTTGTCGTCCCAATGGTTCCAGTTGCCTTCGTTGACCGAATAAATACTCCCGGATTCGGGAATGCGGATGTCGGGGTGGGAAAGGAGGAATTCGCCAACGCTCGGATCGAGCGTAAAGCCATGCACGCCCTGCCCCGTCGTGTACACCAGCATGGTGGAGGTGCCGTACAGGAAATAACCGGCGGCAACCTGTTCGGAACCGGGCTGGAGGATTTCGTCAAGCTGCACTTCGCCCGTGCGGCCGGGTTTGCGGCGCAGAATGGAGAAGATGGTACCGACGTTGATGTTGGCGTCAATGTTCGAGGAGCCGTCCAGAGGGTCAAAGACCAGCATGTAGTCGCCACGGGGGAACGCGGCGGAAACGCGCACCAGATCGGCGTTTTCCTCGGACGCGATGGCGCACAGCACACCGGAGCGCTCCATGCGGTACAGCAGCACCCGGTTGGCGAAGTCGTCAAGCTTCTGGACATTCTCACCCTGCACGTTGATGTCCCCGGTGCCGCCAAGGACATCGAGCAGACCGGCCTTACTCACGCTGCGGGCAATGATTTTTGCTGAAAGAACAAGATCATGGAACAACGCGGTAAAGTGGCCCGTCGCCTGCGGCGCTCTCTGCTGCTGCAGAAGCAAGTGTTCGGTGACGGTGATTTCAGAAGACATGAGCCCTCCTTATGGGTCCTGTAAACAATCTAAAAGTGAATCAAGAAACTCGCCTCTGAACGGTGCCCAAAGGCGGCGCTACAGCGCTCCTCGATCAATTCGCAATGCTGGATTCCTGCATGCCCAGTCCCCGCACGGGCGGAAGCGGAGCGGTCAGGATACTGTCGCTGTTGGCACCGCCCTCCATGACCTGCGATTCCGTAACCGGAGCGGTCATGCCCTGCGAACTGAACGCGGAGGTATGGGAAAGGGCGGACAACTGCTCGGCGTCTTCGGGGAACTGCCCTTCCGAGGGCGTCGCGAAAATAAGCGGCTGTTCACCGATAAAACGCGCCATCCAGATGAACGAGCCGTTTGGGTTGCTGACCGTCCCGTGCGTGGAATCCTTGGTGATCTCGCCCCAATCCTGTCCCGTCAGCGGCGTGGCGTCCACAACGAAGCGTCCGGGCCACAAAATCCCCTGCGGCGACAGCACCACGAGGTCTTCCGCGCCACTGATATAAGTGAGGAGCGAACGCATGTCAAAATGCGCCACGAGCAGCCCCATCATCTCCGAACCGGAATAGACGGGAATACCGGTCAGGACTTCAGGCCCGAGAGGCGTATCCTCCACCAGCCCACGAAGGCCCCGCAGTTCGCCGCCGCGCGGCTTCTGCTCAAGCATCCGGGCGAAATCCAGTTCCTTCATGGCCGCCGGAGGCTCCTGCGCAAGCAACGTTCCCTCCGTATCCACCGCCGCGAGGCCGGACAGCCAAGGGAACCGGTGGAACAGAATGGACACGGATTCGCCCGTCGGCGGCCTGTCCGCGTTCTGGAGAAAGCGTTCCAACTGCTCCAACTGGATATCGATGCCCACCATACGGGAGGCAAGCCGGGTTTCGGCGTCGTTCAGCACGCCTTTATCCTCGTAATCGATCTTCGCCGGCGGATTGATGTACTCGCCGTAGAGGGCCTTGGTGCTCTTCCATGTGCCGTCGAACGTAGAGCAGCCTCCGAGAAGCGCCAAAGTGCCGATCAAGGCCGTCGTGAAAAGGGAACTCTGCAAGGACACGCGATTCTCCAATGTAAACAGGCGCACTATGCGCGCGCCCGTGCTTCAAGGCGATCCGCCAGCGATTCAAGAAGGGACATCAGATGGTTTCCCATATCCCCGTAGGGCGGTTCGCCGGCGTTTTCCGCCTGTTCTTCGGATTCCGCACCGTTTCCGGCGACCCGGGCCGCCAGCGCGACGACGCTGTCGTGCAGCTCCCTGGCCTCTTCCGGCGTGGGAGCGGCGGCTTCGAGTTCCTGATAAATTTCAAGCGCTCCGACGATATCGCCCTGCTCCGCAAGTACGTCCGCCATGGAACGAGTCCGCAGCGTCGGCTCCTCCGACTCCTCGAGAAACGCAGCCTCTCCGGCGAGCGGGACAAGAGGCTTTTCGGTCATGGAGGAAGCCTCCTCCACAGGCGCGCGTTCTTCAAGCATGGTTTCCAGAAGATCCTCATCGGCAAACGGCATATCTGCGGAAGATTCCGGAACGGCATCGCCCGAGGATTCGCAGGGCATCGCCCCGGACGGCGCTTCCGAGGCCGCTTCACCGGCCTTCACGGGCGCGGCGGAAGCGGAAAAGGTCCGACGGACATCCTGAAGGAGCTCCAGACCGCTCTCCAGAATCAGGCTCAACGAATATTCCGGGTGCCGTATCGTCGAGGCCATCAGACGGATGGCGAGAGCCAGATCCTTGTTTTTCTCGGCGACCGAATCCGCCCAGACTTCCCAGAACGCCGGATACTTTTCCAGCAGCCCGGTCACGGCGGACAGCTCGGAGCGGCATTCGTCGACGCGCGCCTGCTCGAACAACAACTGGATCAAGAGCAGACGCGCCTCAAGAAATATGGACGTATGACTCAGACCCAGCCGCAGCACGTCAATGGCCTTTTCCGGCTGCCGCGATTCCCTCAGGAGCTGCGCCAACGGGAAAAAAACCCTGGAGTCAGGATCCAGCTTAAGAACTTCCTGATACCATTCAATTTTTTCCATCATGAGGCAAGGCTCCACGCGCATTCGCATCTTCCGTGAACAGGTACAGGATTTCGTTGCCGCGAACGAAGTTCAACCGCTGGCGGATCATTTTTTCCACATATTTTTCGTCGGACTGCAACAGGCGGATCTCCCGGCTCAACCCCGCGTTGACGACATCGAAACTTTCGCGCTCCTTGAGCAGTTCCGCGTGCTGCGAGGCGAGTTCCCTGTACGAAACAAGGCTCTGCGGCCCCCACAACAGGCGGGACACAAGAATCACGTTGACGGTGACGGCCAGCGCCAGAATGAGAAGCTTCCAGATCGTGGACTTCGACGATGTGACGGGGTTGCTGCGTACGTTCATCATGCGGCCCGATCGTTTTCCCGCCAGATGCCGTAAAACTTGTAAAAATAATTCAGCCCGGAAAGGATCGTCAGCGCAAGGGCGATGTACAGCAGGAAGGTTCCCAGCAGATGCAGGTTCACGCCGAGCCACGGATAATGCAGCAACAGCGGAATGATGGCGACGATCTGCATGACCGTCTTGCTTTTGCCGTACTTGTCCGCCGCAATCACCACACCCTCGTCTATCGCCATGGCGCGCAGGCCGGTTACGGCAAGCTCGCGCCCGATGATGACGATGGTCACCCACGCGGGAACCCAGCCGAGTTCGACGAACATAATCAGGATGGAGCAGATGAGCAACTTGTCGGCAAGGGGATCGAGAAATTTCCCGAAGCTCGTGACCATATTGGCCTTTCTGGCGATATGGCCGTCGAGAAAATCCGTAATCGAAGCGATGCCGAACAAAACCGCCGCCAGAAAACAGGTCAGTTTCCCCGGAAAGTACAACAGGAGAATGATGGGGACGACGAAAAAAATTCGGGCCAGCGTAAGCTGATTTGCCAAGTTGAACATAGTATTACCCGCTTTGGCGACAGTTGTTGGCTCCCTATAGCACAACATGTTCAAAAGGCAAAGGGCGGAATGGCCTCCCCGAACCGGTCCGTTTCCGCTAACAGACTCATTCGCAAGGCAATGCGAAATCGGCGGGCCGCCCCGACGCAGGGGGAAGCGGCCCGCCGTACAGTCCTTCGCCGGTCACTCCGCTTCGGTGGCGGTGATCACGGCATCCGCCAGCGCCATGAAACCGCGGCGGGCGGGCGAATCTTCCGTCAGGGAAACGATCGGAACGCCCCGGTCCGCAGCGATGACGGTGGCGGGGTCCAGCGGAATGGCTCCGAGGAACGGCAGCTCGTACTGCTTCGCCAGCTGCTCGCCGCCCCCCTTCTTGAACAGATCGATTTCCTTTCCGCAGTGGGGACAGCTCAGACCGCTCATATTTTCAACGATGCCGAGCACCGGAGCCTGCACCTGTTTGAGGAAATCGAGCGCCTTGCGCACGTCGGCCAGGGAAATTTCCTGCGGCGTGGTCACGACGATGCACCCGGCGTCGGGAATGGCGTCCAGCACCGTCATGTGCTCGTCGCCGGTTCCGGGAGGCGAGTCGATGAGCAGATAGTCCAGAGCGCCCCACTTCACATCGGTCAGGAACTGGCGGATGGCCCCCGTCTTCTTGGGGCCGCGCCACAATATGGCGGTATCCTTATTCTTCAAGAAGGAATCCATCGAAATGAGCGAAAGCCGTTCGCCGCAGGGGACGGGCAGCATCTTGCCGTCCTCGTCGGCCATGACGGACGCGGAAGCGCCCAGCAGCCGGGGAACGCTCGGCCCGTGGATGTCCACGTCGAGAATGCCCACGGTATAGCCGCGCGAGGCCAGCGCGGTGGCGAGATTCACGGTTACGGAACTCTTGCCCACGCCCCCCTTGCCGCTCATGATGAACAGCTTGTGGCGCACGTCCTGCAGATTCTGGGCGAGCACCTTGTTCTGCATGGCCGCGGTCATGGGAATGGACGTCTGCCCCTGCGGGGCCTGATTGGAAGAAGACATAGCGACTCCTGAAAAACGTTGGTCCCCGAAGGAACATTTTCTGATATGCCATAAAAAGAGGAGAACTACCAGCCGTGATCGCCGACCAGATCGACGAAGGCGACGTTCCCGAGCGTCCTCGCCGTCACCCTGCCATCGCGCTTGGCGATGCGCAGCAACTTCTGCTCCCGGCGCGTCTGGCCCACGGGGATCACCATGATTCCGGGATCGGCCAACTGCTCCAGAAGCGGCAGCGGCAGATTCGGCCCGCCCGCCGTGACGATAATACGGTTGAACGGAGACTGCTCCTTCCAGCCGAGCGTGCCGTCCCCCAGCCGCATGCGGATGCCCGAAATGTCGAGCGCGGCGAACAGCTCCCGCGCGGCGAAGTACAGTTCCCGCACGCGCTCCACCGTGCAGACCTCAAGCCCCATCTCGCGGAGCACGGCGGTCTGGTAGCCCGACCCCGTGCCGAT
>CAUHBW010000088.1 GCA_959604115.1 uncultured Bilophila sp.
GCATGCTCGGGAAGAGCTGGAACTCGAAGGCGTTGTCGGAATATTTCTGGGCGAGTTCCACCAGCTTCTTGTAGGTGACGTTCATGTAGTTCTGTTCGCTGGTGTCCACGGACGACGCCACGATCACCGGAATCTTGGACGCGGCCCGCGCCTGCCCCTGAACGAGCAGCGCGGCGGCGCACAGCAGAACGATGGCGAAAAACCTCTTCATAACGACTCTCCTCTGGATAGGGTTATCGGCGGGAACCGGCAGGTTCCGGCATCAGGGGCGACCATTTCCCGCAAGGGAACGCAGCGCGTCTTCAAGCACCGATGCCCCCAAAGCGAGATGCTCGGGCGCGGTGTCCTCCTGCGGGCAATGGCTCAACCCCTTGATGCTCGGAACGAACAACAGCCCGACCGGCACGCGGCATCCGAGGCTTGCGGCGTCGTGGGCGGGACCGCTCTTGAGAAAAAGCGGTTGGACACCCCGTCTCTCCGCCGCCAGCCGGAACGCTTCGCCCACCTCCGGGGACGTACGGACGCCCCCGCTGGCGGAAAGCCGGACAAGCTCCAGATCAAGCCCGCGGGATTCGGCCACGGAACGCACGAGGGTTTCGATGCGCTCCCAGCCTTTCTCCAGCACGGGCACGTCTACATGGCGTATGTCGATGGTGAACGTCACCGATTCGGGAACGACGATCCCCACGTTGGGGGAACAGGCCAGCTCGCCGACGGTGCAGGAAAAATCTTCGGGCAGTTCGCCGTCTTTCCACAGCTTCTCCATCCGAAAGGCCAGCTCGGCGAACCCGGCGGCGGGATCGCGGCGGCCCCGCATGGGACTGGCGGCGTGGTCGGAATGGCCCCGATAGGTGATGCGGTGCAGGCGCATCCCGGAAATGGCGGTGACGATGCCGAGATCGTGTCCGGTTTCCTCAAGGACGGCGTTCTGTTCGATGTGGACTTCGAGGAAGGCGCGCACGGCTTCAGGGCGGATCTGTTCGGCGGGCAGGTTGTCGGGGTTCAGGCCGAAGGCTTTCAGACGGTCGTAGGCGTTGCCCGTGCCGTCGGAGAGCGCCCGCAGGCCGTCCGCGTCGATCTGGCCCGCCAGCCCCTTGCTGCCGAGGCAGGTCGAGCCGAAATTGGAACCTTCCTCTTCGGCGAAGGCGATGAATTCGACGCTCCGCTCGGGCCGGAACCCTTCGTCATGGAAGGACCGCAGGGCTTCCAGCGCGGCGACGACGCCGTACGTGCCGTCGAGGCGGCCGCCGTGTCGCACGGTGTCGAGATGGGAGCCGGTGAGCACGGCGGGGAGGGAGGAGGAACCCTCCAGCCGGGCGTGCAGATTGCCCATGCCGTCGGTCCACGGTTCCAGCCCGATGGAGCGAAGTTCGCGCTCGACGACGAGCCGGGCCTTCCGATCCGCGTCGGTCCACGAAAAACGGGTCACGCCGTCGCCGGGCGTGGCGTTGCAGGCGGCGAGCTCTTGCAGCGTATCGAAAAGGCGTTGCGCGTTCATGGCGAAAAACTCCGGTTGAGGAAGGAAGGCCTCCGGCGGCGAAATGCGATCCGCTCCGGCGGGGCTGCCGCCCCCTTGCCTGTTTTTTGGGGGGGAATGGTTCCCGCCAGTGCGGGCCCATCCCCCCTCGGGATGGTCAGTGTGCATGTTGCAAAGCAACGCCCGGTTTCCTCGGTGAAAAGGAAACCGGTCAGGCCTGATACACGATGCGCCCGCCGCAGATGGTCATGCGGACCTTGGCGTCTCTGATTTCGGACGGATCGATGGCTTCGAGATCCCGGTCGAGGAGCACGAAGTCGGCGTAGCGTCCCGGCTCGATGCGGCCCCTGTCGTGTTCGCCGCCGCAGCACAGGGACGCGTAGGTGGTGTAGGCTTCAAGCGCCTGACGCGCCGTGATGCGCTGGTCCGCGCCGAACAGCACCCCGCCGTCGCTGACGCGGTTGACCGCCGCGTGCATGCTTCCGAGCGCGGTCACCGGCAGGACGGGCGTGTCCACATGCAGCGAGAACGGCATGCCGAGCCGGACGCAGGAGCCCGCCGGGTCCATGCGCGCCGTGCGTTCGGGTCCGAGATAGATGGCGCAGTGGCGATCGCCCCAGACTTCGATGTGGCGCGCGAACAGGGTCGGGATGATCCCGCACTTCTTGAGCCGCATGAGCTGTTCGTCGGAAACGAGCTGCGCGTGGACGAGCATGTGGCGCAGGTCCGTGCGCGGGCAGCGTTCCACCGCCTTTTCAAAGGCCCGGATGACGGCTTCGGAGGCGGCGTCGCCGTTGGTGTGCACGGCGACCTGAAGGCCGAGGCAATGGTACTTGAGAATGACGGCTTCGATTTCTTCGGGTTTCCAGAGCAGTTCGCCCTTGTAGCCGGGGCGCGTGTAATAGTCTTCGAGCAGCGCGCCGGTGAAGCCCTGAATGGAGCCGTCCGCGAAATATTTGACGCCGCCGAGCTTCAGGTGGTCCGTGCCGATGCCCCAAAGCCCTCTGGCGAGGAGCTGGTCCATCTCCACGGGGAGGAACTGGAGGTAGGCGCGGGCGTTCAGCCGGTCCTCGCGGGCGAGTTCCGTGTAGGCGGAAAGGAACGTCGAGGCGTCGCCGTTGAGGCCGAGGCCGCCGTCCTGAAAGGTGGTGAAGCCCTGCCGGTTGTATTCGGCGACGGCCCGGACGAGATTGGCGCGCACGTCTTCGGGCGTGGGCGCGGGCAGCTTGGCGAGCGCCGCGAGCAGCGCGTTTTCAAACAGCAGGCCGGTGGGCCGGCCGTGCTCGTCGAGCACGATCTCGCCGCCGGGAATGCGCGTATCCGCCGTGAAGCCGAGGCGTTGCAGGCCGACGGTGTTGACGTAGCCCATGTGGATGGAAATATGCACCACCAGCATCGGACGATCCGCGCAGACCGCGTCAAGATCGTGGCGGTCCATGTGCCGGTTGTCCGGGATGCCGGAATCGTCGAAGCCGTACCCGACGATCCATTCACCGTCGCTGGACGCCGCCCCTTCGCGCAAGGCCCGCTGCACCCCGGCGATGGAGCCGAGGGACGAGCCGCAATAGACCTGATTGAGGCAGCCGCTGAAGGAGGACAGGTGGCTGTGCGTGTCGATGAACCCCGGATAGAGGGTTCCGCCGCCGAGATCCACCACGTCGTAGTCTCCGGAACCGGCGTACCGCAGCACGTCCTCTCTGCCGCCGACGCATTCGATGCGCCCGTCCGCCACGCAGACGGCTTCGGCCTTCGGAAGGCTGTCGGACAAGGTTACGATGTCGGCCCCGACATAGACGGTTTTTTTCCTTACCAACATGTGAAGCTACTCCTTGGTTGTGCGTCGCATGGGGGCTATCGGAACGCGGTGGCGGGAGATTCCCCAAATCGCACGCGGCCTCAATGTCCATTTTGAGGTATTGTGCTTTTTGGAACGAAGCGCTTTTCGAACGAATTTTCCGCGATCAGCTTTTTTTCGCAATGAAATGCGCCGATTGGAAGCATTCGCGAAACGTATTCCGCTATATTGGGAAAAATACGACATATAGGGCGCAGTCTGCTTGCGAAGTATGGACAAAAAATAACGCCAAAAGGACATTTTGAGAGATAAGCCGTTTTTCACAATGAAAAGGATGTAAACAGCGCATGATAGGAAAATAAATAAAGCTTCGGCCGTATCCTCGCGAGTCCTGATTGCATCATGGTCCTCCCTCGTGTATCAAAGAAGGCGTACAAGACCCCGTTTCTTCCGTGTTGCGGCGGCCCGCAGGCAACGAAGGCCGAAAGGTTCCCGCTCCGTCTTTTTAACGTAATGATGCTGGATTATAGATAAAAAAAGTTTATGCGTACACGCGGCGCCGTTCCGTCCCCCGCGTTTATTGTGAATAAAAAGACAATCACCGGTTTACGGCGTCTGAAACCGCCGCAGAGAGAAACGTCATGCCGCTGCGCCAGCACTACTGGAACCCCCGGACCAACGAGGCCTGCTTCGTGGACGACAAGCAGTTCCTGTACGCGTTCAACGAAAGACAGGACGCCGGAACATGGAGCGACCTGCACGTCCATCCCGACTGGGGCGAACTGTTGTACGTCTGCACGGGGAGCATCGTGCTGTGCACCGGCACGGGCAACTTTCTCGGGCAGGGCTACCGCGCCACATGGGTGCCCCCCGGCCTCCAGCACGAATGGTACATGCCCGAGTCCTCATGGAACCGCTCCCTGTTTCTCCACGCGTCGATCTTCGAGGGCCTGCCGCGCTTCCGGCGTTGCCACGGCATCGAGATGACCCCCCTGCTCCGCGAACTCATCCTTGCCGTGGACGACCTCCGTCCCGACTTCGCCACCGAGGAAGGCCGACGCCTCGGCCTCGTGCTCATGGATCGGCTGAAGGCGAGCAAGGAGGTGGGGGCGCCGCTGCTCATGCCCTGCGAACACCGTCTGGTGGAACTGTGCGCCAACGCCCTGTCCGCGCCGGACGCTCCGGTGCGGCTCGCGGACTGGAGCCGCCAGCTGGGCATGTCCGAAAAGACCCTCGCCCGCCTGTTCATCCGGCAGACCGGACAAACCTTCGGACGCTGGCTGCAAAGCATGCGCCTCCAGCACGCCATGACCGAAATCGAAGACGGACAAAGCGTCACGACGGTGGCGCTGAACTGCGGCTACAACTCCGTATCCGCGTTCATCGCCGCCTTCAAAAAACACTTCGGCGCAACCCCCGGCATGCTCGGCAGACGCCGACAGGGGCAGGAAGGCGGGCCAGAGAGAGTCCATCCCGTATTGGCCAAGAAGACCCTCTAGAGATACTTTTTGAGTTTTTTATAGGTATGTAAAGAGCCCCGATCCGGGCTCGGACAGTCATTTTCCGCCTTTTTCCGGAACCGCATATCCATTTTCCGAATCCCCTTCCTTTTTCACCATCAATTGCACCCAGTTGCGGAGAGCGAACCTTTCCCGAAAAAAAGTTTCCTTTTTTCGGGCCCGTTCCTGTTTTTTGCCATGAACGTTCCCTGCCCATGTCCGCCGCATGCCCGGGGGAGCTTTTTTCATATGCGACGTTTCCCCTCTACTCGCCCGTGCGGTCACGTTCCCCACTATCCGCGCGCCTCCAATGCCGCCCCGACGCCGGAAGACTGCGCCATATGGATGCGCCGTTACGCAAATGTTCCCATGCCTTCCATAGCCCCGCACGACCGCCCCTCTCCGCGTTCAGTACCATCCGAACAGGGTCTTCCCCTTGTCAAGGGCGCGTATCCGGCGCATGTCCTCATCACGCAGCTGGAAATCGAACACGCCGAGGTTTTCCTTCATTCTTTCCTTGCGGGACGACTTGGGAATCACGGAGATGCCTTGCCGGACCAGATAGTTCAGGGCAATCTGCGCCGGGGTTTTGCCGTAGGCGAGGCCGATGGCGCGTAAAACGGAATTGTCGAACAAATCGTTTTTCCCGGCGGCAAACGGACTCCATGCCTGCATGTGCGTACCGTACGCCTTCATGTCTTCAAGAAGCTCCCGCTGCTGAAAGAATACATGGGCCTCGACCTGATTGACCGCCGGAATCACCGTGCAGGAACGGAGAAACGCCGCATGGCGGGCGGCATTGAAATTGGAAACGCCTATGGCTCCGAGCCGCCCGTCCCGATAGGCCTCTTCCAGCGCGGGGTACATTTCTTCCGCCTCCCGGTACGGTTCGTGAATCAGCAGCAAATCAATGAAATCGAGTTGCAGGGCGTTCAACGACGCTTCAATGCCCTGTTTCGCCAGCGTATAGGATGCGCTGGGACGATACAGTTTCGTGGTGACGAACAGCTCGCCGCGCGGTACGCCGCCCCGCCTGAGCGCATTCCCCACTTCTCTCTCGTTGCCGTACATCTGCGCCGTATCAAACAGGCGATAGCCCAGCTCAAGGGCGTCCAGTACGCAGCGTTCGCATTCCGTGCCGCGAAGCGCATAGGTGCCGAGCCCCAGCATAGGCATTTCGCTGCCTGTGTTCAGGGTAATATGCTTCATAACAGTTTCCTTACCTATCCGTGAACTTGGGAATAAGGGGCATCCGTATTCGGCGGACAACCGTCCGCCGAATAACCGATTAAGGAGGCCTCCGCTCATCGCGGCATGGAACATCGACATATGACTGGATTTTTCCATGAGCAGCCGCGTTTCCGCATGGCTATGCTCCTTTTTGGGGGATCAATGTCGTGATGGTGACGCTGTTCCTACGATGAATTTCTGCTGGTGCAGCATATTTTCCGTATGTTGATAATGATATGGTGTGCTGTAAAAATCGCTGACGAGCTCCGTCCATGTTCCGACACGATTGTTGAACGGCCTTGCTTTGAGGTATTCGGCATAGGAAAAGTAGGCAATCAGCGTACTGCTCATGATGGTATCCTTAATATGGTGTTTCGAATTTCAGTAAATGGACATATCTCTTTTTTTCCTAAAGAGTTTTCTGCGCATCGCCATGTTGCAGCTTGAATATAAAAAAATCGATACAATCAATTTTTTTCTGATTGTTATGGAGTTCATCAAGTAAAGCCCTCCTATGGCGTTGCAACAGACGTAATCCGTCCTCCTTTTTTTCGCTGAAATAGAACTCCAAGAATTTTTCTTTGGTATGAGCGTCGCATCCTGCATCGTTCAGATTACGGATGACCGTGAACTGAGAGTCGACCACGTTGACTCGCCTCCTGTTTGAAGGGAGCGTAGTGCCGCCTTGCATAAAGAGCAAATACTTATATCAAATACGAAGAAATGCTTGACGAGCATTTTAGAGACGCGCTAGGAGAAGGCGTGACAAGGAGGCACATCCCTATGGAACTGCGAGTATTACGGTATTTTTTGGCGGTCGCCAGAGAAGGGAGCGTGACGGGGGCGGCGAACGCTCTGCATGTGACGCAGCCGACGCTTTCCCGGCAGCTCAAGGATCTTGAGGAAGAGCTCGGAACCAAGCTCTTCGTGCGGCACAGCCACAGCGTTTCGTTGACGCCCGACGGAATGCGTCTGCGCAAGCGCGCGGAAGAAGTGGTGGATATGATCGAAAAGACGGAAGCGGAGTTCGCCGTCAAAGAAGAAAGCATCGGCGGCGACATCCACATCGGAGCCGGAGAAACGCGGGTCATGCGGCATGTCGCTGAAATCATTCGTGAGATGCGGAGAGAGTACCCGGATATCCATATCCACTTGCACAGCGGAAATCTGGAAGACGTAACGGAACGGCTGGACAAGGGGTTGCTGGATTTCGGCGTTCTGATCCAGCCCGCCGACTTGTCGAAGTACGATTACGTCAACCTGCCGGAAAAGGATGTCTGGGGCGTTCTCATGGACAAGAACAGCCCGTTGGCTGCCAAACAGGTGATCCGCAGGCAGGATTTGCTCGGGGAGCCGCTTCTCCTTTCACGGCAGGCCATCCGGCGCACTTCGGCCAGAAACGAATTCATCGAATGGTTCAAGGACGATTTTGACAGGCTGGACGTGGTGGCGACATTCAACCTTGTCTATAACGCGGCGATCCTTGCCGGAAGCGGGATAGGGCATGTCGTGACCATAGACGGGCTGGCTGACGTCTCCGAGAGCGGCGGGCTCCGTTTCAGATTGCTGGAGCCCAGATTGGAAACGGGGCTGAACATCGTCTGGAAGAAGTATCAGGTCTTTTCTCCGGCGGCTGAAGTGTTTCTTCGGAAAATTCAGGAGAAGTTCGGAGATGCGGCCTGATTCGCGCCTTGCTCAAGGCTCGGCGCGGTTCCCGTCACGCCGCCTCTGTTCAGGCTTTCTCCGACGGTGCGGGCTCCTCGGACGATGATGTTCTTTATTTCTATATCACCATATTTGATATAAGTATTTGCCATAAGTATTCGCTCCGGGTAAACGGGAAAAAAGCGCGGGGAAAGGGAGGCATTCAGCAGTCCTTTTGTCCGAGCCACATGAAAACCAGGGAGCTACCATGAACATGGGCAAAAAATGGGCGGCGGGAATTCTTCTGGGCATAACCGCCTTTACCGGAAGCGCGCTGGCCGCCGCCGGCAGTCCTGCCGACAATATCATGAAGGATGGTGAAGCAATGAAACTGGAACAGAGCTGGGACAAGACATTTCCGAAGAGCGACAAGGTTGATCACAGGAAAGTGACCTTCCGGAATCGGTACGGCATCACCCTTGCGGGCGATCTCTACATCCCCAAGAACGTCGGGGGAAACGTGGCGGCGATCGCCGTGAGCGGCCCCTTCGGCGCGGTGAAGGAGCAGGCCTCGGGCCTGTATGCCCAGACGATGGCCGAACACGGCTTCCTGACGCTGGCTTTTGATCCTTCCTATACGGGCGAAAGCGGCGGCGAACCGCGCAACGTGGCGTCGCCCGACATCAACACCGAAGATTTCAGCGCGGCGGTGGATTTCCTTACCACGCTGGACGCCGTGGACGCGAACCGTATCGGCATCATCGGCATCTGCGGCTTCGGCGGCATGGGGCTCAATGCGGCGGCCATGGATACCCGCATCAAGGCGACCGTCGCCTCCACCATGTACGACATGACCCGCGTAACCGCCAACGGCTACTTCGACGGCATGGACGCCGATGCGCGCCATGAAGCCCGCAGGCGGCTGAACGAACAGCGCACCATAGACGCGCGGACCGGCACCTTCGCCCCCGCACCGGGCCTGCCCGCCGTTCTCAAGGGCGATGAGCCCCAATTCGTTCAAGAGTATTTCGACTACTACAAGACGAAGCGCGGCTTCCATCCCCGTTCCATCAACTCCAACGGCGCATGGAACGCCACCTCTTCCCTCTCGTTCATGACCATGCCCATCTTGGCCTACGCGGGCGAAATCCGCAACGCGGTGCTCCTCATTCATGGCGAAAAGGCCCATTCGCGCTACTTCAGCGAGGATGCGTTCAAAAAGCTCACCGGAGGAAACAAGGAACTGCTGATCATCCCCAACGCCAACCATACCGATCTGTACGACAAAACGGACGCCATCCCCTTCGAGAGAATCGAAGCCTTCTTCAAGGCCAACCTGTAGATTCGGGACCGCCCTCCCCGCAGGCGAAGCCGCATCGAAATGCGGCTTCGCCTTTTTGCGCGGAGAGGCTGCCTAAGTCTATTAATACTCTGTAAACATTACCATTTATTGGTATGTATCTTTTCTCTTATTCGAATATTTTTCTGCTTCGGTTTGGAGGCATTCCCTGCGGGATATCCCAAAGCGATATAGCACGGCATGACATAGTTATCCGGGTGCTCGATGACTGTTTTAATATGCTCGGATTCTTCCGTCATAGGGATACGTGTCACACCAAATATCCCCTCGGATGCCGAGGCAAGCAATATATTTTCAATACAGCACCAAATTGAGGCAAAATCATTGAGAGAGCTTAGCGAGCTTGGATGGAGCAAGGGCTCTCGCGCTTTGAAAAAAGGAAGTATCAGGCATCCGGCGTTATAGAGCATGGAGAATTGCCGCGGCATGGCTTCGTGGAACATGTTGCGTTGAACCTCTTCAGTCAAGCCGAATCCATCGAGCATCTTATCGCACTCATCCCGGCTGGTCATGTCCTTTACCCGCAAGACCTTTGCCCGTTCGTCCTTGTCGTTGATGATGACAAACTCCCATTGGCGGAGGTGATTGTTGCTCGGCGCTTTCAGACCGGCGTCAAGCACCCGTTCAATAATGCCCATTTCAACAGGTTTATCCTCAAAATCCCGAATGGTCCTCCGAGTCGCAATAGCTTCATAAACGTCCATCGTCGCCTCCATCTTTGGGGTGTGGAAATTTGATGGGCGAAGCATACCGTCAGGAATCGGACAACTGTTTGTCATATTTTCTTTTCATCAGACAAATTTTTTCTTTCAAGGTATTTCGCAGGGTTAAAGGTTCTATGACTTCCAAACCGTCAGCGAATGAAAGGAGGTAGCCTGTAATCCATTCATTTATGGGCATTGGCTCGTCTATCAGGAACGTGCCGTCCGGCTGAGGGTAAATGTCCCGCTCCGGAAATTCGTCGAAAACCCTAAAGGCCTGTTCAGCTTTCACACGAAGGACTATCCGCTGCAATTCATAGCTGGTTGAATAGTCCGGGGGCGCCGTAGGGTCAGTCTGCATGGCCCGCTCGAATATTTCATCCGTTACACGCAAATTGCGGATGCGTGAAGCCCGCAGGATCACTTCACGGTTCCTTTTTCGGTCAAAAACGCAGACATACCAAGCACGTTCCCGGAACAACAGGCATAAGGGTTCCGCGCATCTTTCCGAAATACGATTTTCAGAACTGAAATATGTGAACGTGACAACCTTTTTACCAAGGACGGCGTCTTTCAGCAGGTCAAATTTCTCTTTGTCAAAGCCTGAAGCGCACCATGAGGAAAAGTCCACGCGCAACCAGCTGCTTTCCGCTTTTCTTCTGAAAAGGGCGGCGAGTTTGTTGAAAGAATCGTTGGCGTCAGCGTATCCCGCGCCCTGTAGAGCTTGCAGGCCGTGCAATATATCCGTCTGTTCCCGTTCAGTCATAAAAGCCTTGTCGAGTGTGAACTCCTTGAGCAATCCCACACCTCCGCCATACCCGCGGCTGGAACATATCGGGATACCCGCCAAACTGAGGGTATTCAAATCCCTTTGGACAGTCCTTACGGATACGGAACAATATTTCGCCAATTCTTTTGCGGTCGTACAAGATCCATTCATCAGTAAAAAAATGATCTTGAAAAGACGTTCAACTTGCATCGGATACCACTCTTGCAATATGCCCCTGTATGGGGTCCGTGCCTTTATTCCAGTCTTTCATACGCTCAGACTTCAATTTCAACTCCATAACATCGGGTGGCGTACGTTTTGCAACGTTTTTGCCTGAAGTCTTTCTTCGGGCAAATGATATTACTCTTTTTTATATCAGCATATTTGATATAAGTATTTGCTATCACCCCCATATCGGCACTATCACACAACCACGTGCTGCGGACAAGCAGCCGAGCGATTGTTTCACAAACGGATTTTCCGAAAAGGAGTTCAAGATGGATAACAAAGGAAGCGGCGGCAGCGGACTGCTTGTCCTGATTCTGACTTTCGGTGTCTTCAGTATCCTGAATACCGAAATGGGGGTCATCGGCATGCTGCCCCTGATCGCCGATACCTTTCAGGTCACGGTGCCGCAGGCCGGATGGACGGTGACGGTCTTCGCTCTGGTGATTGCCGTGTGCGGGCCGGTCACGCCCGTGCTGTTTTCGCGTTTCAACCGCAAGACGGTCATGCTGCTCGCGCTG
>CAUHBW010000089.1 GCA_959604115.1 uncultured Bilophila sp.
GTCTCTTGTATTTCATCATATTTTCTCCATAGGATTATATAGCATTACAGAGAATCCATCATTTTCGCCTTGGCGAGATCGCTTCGGTAAGTGAACCCCGCAATAAGCATGCAAAGTGCGGCAAGGAACAGAATGCCTTGCATGTAGACGAGTGCGTCGTTAAGCCCGAAAGCCTGAGACAGTCCTCCGGCAATCACGGGGCCGAAGAAGCCGATCCCCTGAAGAAAAGTCACATAGGTTCCATAGGCCGAAGCCCGATAGCGGGCAGGCACAAGCTCCTGAGTGGAAATATGGATGCCCGTATAAGGAAAATTCACCAACAGAATGCCGAGTACGATGGGGATGAACCATCCATAACTAAAGGCAATGATGAATAACGTGGCGCTGAGCAGAAAAATAGGCATGCCGAACCAAGCACGAGTACGGTTGTCGATTCTTGCCAGCCGATCAGAAATGAGGCCGGAAACGGGCGTGATACAGATTCCACCTATCAGATACACGGGACCAAGAGCGGCTCCAGCTTCGGCACTGCTCCAACCGAGAGTGCGAACCAGATACATAGGAATCCACGCCATCATACTGGCGAAAACAAGGTTGCTGAGCCCTGCCCCGATCCCCATAAGTACGAGAGTCTTATTTTTGAGGGTGACGCCAAACGCTTCCTTAAGATTACTCTTCTTTGGAGAGGCTCCCTGCTTCTCTGTACCGTTTGGTAGAAACATAGAAAGTACAGTAAAAACAATGGTCAAACCTCCGATGACCATAAACGAAACGCGCCAGCCGTAGAGTCCGGCAAGCAGGCCGGAAGCGGATGTGCCGAGGGCAAGCCCCACGGCCATGGAAGAATTATAGATACCAATGGCCGCCCCCCAACGGGACTTCTTTGTCCATGAAGTCAGCAGGGATACGGACACGGGGGCGTAGCTGGAGTTGCCTATCCCAACCAGAAAGCGGCCACCAAGGATCAAAAAAAGATTGGTAACAAAACCGCATAGCGTACACCCCACCCCCCACAGGAGAGACATGACCGTAATGGCTCTTTTCTTTGAAGTCCTATCCGCAAGGTAAGACAGAGGAAGTACAAACAGCCCCATGCTCAGGAGAACCGCCGAGCCAATGAGCCCCAACTCCGCATCGGTAAAACCGAGCTCCTTCTGCATGCTGGGGAAAACAGCAAGAACGCCAAGGCGCGCTGCAAAATCCAGCATAAAAAGACAATATAAAACAATAACCCCATAGATATATTTAGGTTTACTGACGATGACATCGGCGACGTCGTCATTGGCGACCTGTTGTTGGGACATGGTTCACTCCACAAAAAGATATGACTTTAGAGACCGGGCGGATGCTTCCGCCCGGCATGCCTAGTGAGTGGTTATTCCGGAACTCTATGAGCGTATGAAAATGGTCTTGCCGCCGACGATAGTTTCCATGACCTTGATGTCACGCAACCTTTCAGGGGCACATTCCAACGGGTTGGTATCGAGCACGGCGAGGTCCGCGAACTTGCCAGGTTCGAGGGATCCCTTGTCCTTTTCCTCAAAGTTCTGCCATGCAGGGTTGATGGTGTGAGCGCGCAGGGCATCCACTACGGAAATGCGCTGTTCCGGTCCAATAACCTCGCCGGAGGCGCTTATGCGATTGACGCAAGCCCAGATGGACAGGAAAGGATCAACTGGCACGACGGGCACATCGCAATGGGCTGTGACCACAATGCCGCGCTCAATGGCCGAACGCATCGGGTTCTGATGGGCCGCACGTTCGGGGCCGAGGAAGATGCCCTTATGGCGATCGCCCCAGTAATAGACGTGCAGCGTATAAAAAGTGGGAGTGACCCCCAACTTCTTGAAACGGTCAAGCTGATCTTCACGGACATTTTGAGCATGAACCATGAGGAAGCGAGGATCGGCAACGGGGTGTTCTTTCTGAGCGGCTTCTATGGCATCAAGAACATCCTCAGAGGCGGCGTCACCATTGGTGTGGATGACGATCTGATGCCCCGCCTTATGGTACTTGGCGATTAGCTCAAACAGCTTCTCACGAGTATGGGTGGGGTAGCCCCGCCATTCCGGATCCCCCTTGAACGGAGTATAGTAAGGTTTGGACATGTATGCCGTGAAACACTGGATAGAGCCATCTTGAAGAAGCTTGACACCGCCACGGTGAACCTTGGAACTCTGGAAGGTTTCTTCTTCGGGTTCATCAAACAAGGTGAACAGAGGATTGTAGGTCACCCGGATAGGAAGGCGATCCTGTTTCGCGGCAAGGCGCACAGCCTTGAAATATTTCTGGTGCATCACCCCGGCGTCGATTGCGTTAGTGATTCCCTTGCCTGCGTAGTCGGCACAAATCTTTTCGATTTCATCAACAAGGCGTTCGCAGGAGAGCTGAGGGAGCTGCCCATAAAGGTTGATGACTGCCGTTTCTTCCAGAATACCGTTCGGGGTGCCGTCCGCCTCGCGCCTGATAACCCCACCGGCAGGATCGGGGGTTTCCCGCGAAAACCCTGCGAGCTTGAGAGCAAGCGTATTGGCTACACCGAGATGCCCGGAAATATGGCTGACCACAATGGGATGCTCCGTGCTAACCTGATCCAAATCATGGCGGGTGAGGAACCGTTTTTCAGCAATCACGGTGTCATCAAAGCCATACCCCTGTACCCACTCACCCGGAGGCGTCGCAGCAGCCCGTTCCTTCAATCGTTCGAGGCAATCGACAAATGTGCGGCAATCTCCAATAGGCGGAGAATTCAAGTCCACCCGAGTGGCATGAAATTCCACATTCATAAAGAAGTGGCCATGCGCATCATAAAATCCGGGGATGACTGTCGCGCCATTGAGATCGGTCCTTTCCGCACCAGGCCCGGCAAGAGACAACATTTCATCATTGCCGCCCGTGGCAAGAATACGCTCACCCTTGAAAGCGATGGCGGGAACAACAGTATTGAAGGCGTCCATCGTCAGGATGGTTCCATTGAAAAGGACTCGTGTTGCCGATTCCATATTGACCTCCAAGAAACAGATTACAGATGACGCAACCTTTTAGAATGCATAACAAAAGTCTGCATCATATCAGGATGCCCATTTCCTCGATCGGTTTTTCAGAGTGCGCACTCTTTGTGATATAATGATCAATATTGATGCCAAACCGTTATTTTTTCTCTACTATACTGTTATTATTAAGTTAATAAGATAAAACTCCACATGTTGCAGATCTCTTATTTTCAAAAAAATGAAAAATATTATGTCGATTTTTGAAATAATGCAGAAAAATGAAAAGACTGATATAACCCGCCGTGATAACCCATTGGAGGACACACATGTTTTCCCCCACTAGACAACAGGCTTTTCTCCTGCTGGCGCTGGATATTTCGCGTCGCCCTCGTTCCGAACTGGATCTAGCAATGTTAGCCGGAACACCTCAGTCCACCATACGAAATGTACTGGAACCTCTGCGGCAGACAGGAAAAGTGCGCCAATCCATTTCCGCTCACTCTCAAGAAGTATTGTGGGAAGCTGATCCCTTGCCGCCACGCGAAGCTGGAGATTTGTCCCTCCTTGTACGCCGCTCCGTTCCTCAAGATGACATCACGCACTATATGGGATACCTGCACGAAGGGTTCAGCCTTGATGAATGCGAGTATGTCCTTAAAGGCCTTGATGATTCCTATAACGCATGGACTCCCGGCATGGGGTTGTATGTGGAACTGGCGATACGGTTCCTCTTGGAGTGGGGAATGCGGCACAAGGACGACTCAGGCTCTGAGAGCTGGAAATACATCAATCTCGTACTGGTAGTACAAAGTCTCTCTCTGTTTTCACAACGCCTAATCCGTTTTTCTCTGTCCCTTTCTCCACTGGCTGAAGCCATCGCCGAAGCAAGCGGCAACGAGCAGATCAAGCCATTCATCAATATTCAGCAACTCTACATGGAGCTTTTCCTCGGTTATCCCCAAGAGGATGCTCTCGGGAATATCGCCCAAGAACTGGAGCGTGTGCAGAATATTAATGAACCGGCCCTCAGCAAGCTCATACCCGCGCTGGTGGGAGCGTTCTCCTTTATACGTGGCGAATTTCAAAAGACCATTGAGTGCTACCGCCTCTGCCTTGAGCGACCACACTGGTGGTACAGAAGACTATTCGAGGGAATGGCACTCAACACCCTGTTTGCTGCGACCTATCTTAAGCTGTATCACTTTGCGATGGGCATCAGCGAATCGGCCCAGAAAACAACAGCCCTATCAGGGGATACTACCGTATCTCTATTCTATTTGGCACAACACTGTTTCCTGTTATTGCGTAAACGGGATACCGAAAAAGCGCTTGAGGGCATCAATCGACTCCTTCTGTCTTCACAGTATTCTTCCAACTACGTACTCAATTCCTTATGTGTCCGCCTGCTCGCTCTCCACCATTATCTGGAAGGAAACATCAAATCTTCCTACCACCTCTTTAATCGGGAAATCGGGCAAGCCGCTGCAATGGGGCTTGAGGTATCACCTTTTTATGATCCCCTCATCCTCGATATGCTGTATGTCTTCGAACAGGAGGGCTATCCGCCGGTTTCTGGGCATGAGCTCGACAAACTCACAAAAACGCTGATCCACAGCGCCAGCAATCATCTCAAAGGCGCTGCGCTACGTATTCAGGCATTACGGGAACGAGATCAGGGCGCACCCCCGGACACAGTTCTTGATTTGCTTTACCAGAGCTTGAAATCATTGCTTTTTTCCGCTGATACAAGGGAGATTGCCCTTACGGAATATGAATTTGCCAATACCTTCGATTTGGCGGGGCAGCATGATCAGGCTGAAAGGCTTCGCAATGAACTGTTCAAGGCCACTGGGCAAAAACTGGATGTCTCCGTCGGCTATCGCCTAGCCAGCGTATTATGTCTGAACGCATCCAAAGATATTGTCGTCCATGTATCGCGAAGTCAGCTCCTCAAAGCCCATTTTCAAAGCAACAGCCCACAGTTGGGAAGGGAAATCATCGCCCACTGCCATAAGTCTTTCCATGACTTTCCCGTGCAGGAACAGCTCGGCGACATGTATTACGCATTGGTGAAAATCGCGCTGACCGAACTTAGAGCAGAACAGGCAGCGTTGTTCAGCTCCGACGACAGAGGTGAAATCCGCCACGAGCGATCCGTAAACCTAACATCAATTGAGCTGGGCAGCGAACAGATGAGCCATTGCCTGAAATGGATACGGGAAATGGTACGGGAGAGATACTGTTCGTCGTGTATTCACCAACAGTTCGGTCTGTGCCTGTTATTAGATATCGGCAGAGCCTACCCTTGGGTTATCTACCTCAATAACACTTTTACGGAAGGGCTATTCAGAAAACTGACTCATTTTGAGATACAGGATATTGCAAGGCTCTTCGCCGCTGAATTGCGTTCCTGTCTGAGAATCGAATCGGTCAGGGACAAAGAAATCAGCAATCAGTGTGCCCGGTTCAAGACTATCGTCTCATCACAGGAAGACAATGAGATGCGCCTTGTAATCGGGGACGGACTGAACGACATCATGCAGGGGGCTCGTCGCGTCAGCGCTACGGACATCCCTATCCTACTCTGGGGGGAAACCGGCGTAGGCAAAGAAGTTATGGCACGGCAGGTGCATCAGCTCAGCGAATGCCCCGGCCCATTCATTGCCGTACACCCCGCCAGCATGCCGGAAACATTATTTGAGAGCGAATTCTTCGGTTACGAACGCGGTGCGTTTACCGGTGCAGCGAAACAAAAAATCGGACTCTTTGAACTAGCTGATCAGGGGACTCTCTTCATTGATGAGATTGGTGAAATATCGCCCCTCATTCAGACCAAACTGTTACGGGTATTGCAGGAACGCCGTTTTATGCGCGTCGGCGGAACACAGGAAATTTACTCGCATTTCCGTTTGGTCGCCGCAACGAATCGAGACCTGTGGCAAGAGGTCAGGGAGGGCCGTTTTCGGGAAGACCTGCTGTACCGAATTTCAGTCGTTCCATTGAAAATTCCCGCCCTGCGCGAACGTCGGCAGGATATCATGCCGCTTGCCTCAGCCTTTATAGACTATTTCAGTCGCCGCTACGGCAAAACTCCCCACCCACTAACCGAAGCGCAGCAGCGCCTCCTTTATGAATACGATTGGCCCGGAAATATCCGGGAACTTAAAAACGTACTCGAACGGGCGGTCATCCTTTGCGAGCAAGGTGGTGTTATGCATTTCGATTTCCCGACAACACGGAAGCAACAAACCCAAAATACAGATAACCCTGTCAACGACATTTTTACATCCCTGCCTACAGTGGACAAACTGGAAGAACATTATCTGCGCTATGTCATGGAACGAACCCAAGGCCACGTACTTGGTGAGAAAGGGGCTGCAGCACTTCTGAATATGAAACAGACAACGCTCTATGCCAAACTTAGAAAGTACGGCATTCGCCCGACAAGAAAAAAATAATCCATGGAAATAACTCTCCTCAAAATCTTTCGCCCGCTCCGGTCAAACATGAACCGAAGCGGGCTTTCTTCTTAACGCCGGAATGGAACTATGTCCCTCTCCTTTATTGTGGGAAAGAGTTTTCCAGATTTCCGCTCTGTGTGAAGGGCCCGCCCCTCCTGTACAGAATAGCCATCCAATTTTCCACGGATTTTTTCATTGTGGGAACATCTGAAAAATAACTTAATAAATCCATATTGTTCCATTTTCACCCTTTCGGCGTTCCGCCTCCCCTATGGAGGAAGATGCTTTCTACCCACTTCCGAACAGGCAAACCGGAGTTTCAGTCATAGGCATATCTATAAACTCTCATTCAAGAAGAAAAAGAAATTTTAAAGAAAAGCGTTCTCCCTTCCGGCTCTTGTCGTTCATACGTTTTTCCGTGAACAGGTGTTCTCCTGACGCTGAAATTTATGAAAAGTGGAACCCACTGATTTTTCATGATTTTTTCATACTTTTCCCACATTAATGTAAACATGGCATAGCATTTTGGAATTTTAACCGTTTTTCCACCTTTTCTCGATAATTTTTCACATTTTGAAGGCTCTAAAAACGCCTTCCACACAAATGGGGTCTTTCAATGCCCTGAAAAACCCTTCGGAAGCCATTTTTCCCCTGTTTTTCCCCAGTCGGCGGTCTGTTTCGACATTTCTTCATTTTGTGTTCCTCAAACGCCTTCAAAAGCTGTTCCACGGCCTTCCGCCGCCATTTTGATGAAATTCAGCTCCATTTTTCCCTCATTTCAAAACCGTTTTGCCGCCAAAATATTCCCACATATCTCATATTCGCTCCCCGCGAACATGATAAAGACCGACGTCAAGTCGTCTGCCTGACAATTTTTCTAAAAAATTTAATAAATTATCGAAAAAAGTTTTGTTTTGCCCTTTTCAGACCATTTTTTGCAGAAAAATGCCCTTTGAAGCCTGGAAAAGCCTAATTTATTTCCCAAAACATGCTGATTTTATGGAATTCTTTGGATTTTGCGCACAGGCGCGCCGTGGAAGGATTTGCCGGAACGCTATCCACCGTACCAGACCTGCCACAGATGGTTCCAGCGTTGGCGAAAAGAAGGCGCGTTTGATGCCATGTTGCTGGCCTTGGCTGAGGACTTGCGGGAACGCGGCAAACTCGACTTACGGGAAGCCTTCATTGACGGGGCATTCGCCCCGGCAAAAAAAAGGGCCGTGCCGTTGGTAGAACCAAGCGGGGCAAGGGCACCAAAATCATGGCAGTGGCAGACGCTGCTGGTTTTCCTCTCGCCCTTCACGTGGCAAGCGCGTCGCCTCATGAAGTGCCCCAGGTGGAAGAGACTCTGGGTTGCACGTTTACCAATGAGCTTCCAGGTCGTTTGATCGGCGACAAGGCCTACGACAGTGATGCCCTTGACGCCAGACTGGAAGAAGCCTGGGGCATCGAAATGATTGCCCCGAACCGAAAGAAGCGGGCCAAGACGCAAGATGACCGTCCCTTGCGGCGATACCGCCGCCGCTGGAAAGTAGAGCGGCTGTTCGCTTGGCTGCAAAACTTTCGTCGCCTTGTTGTAACATATGAATTTCATGTTGAAAACTTTCTAGCAATGGCACAACTGGGGTGTGTTATGATCTTGCTCAGAGTGATTATGAGATGACTTCTAGTCTGGCCACCGTATCCTCGAAGGAACACTCCCTGATAATTCGGGACGTTCCCTCCGATGAGCGCAACCAGTTCCGGGTATACGGGAAGAGGGCATGAAAAATTAGTCATTTCACCATAATAAGGTGGCACATGCTATACTCGTCGACTACTGGAATGACGCACATGGCGTCATCTCCTGACAAAAGAAATGCCCCAAATGAAATTCATCCAGGGCAACTTGCTTACATATCCGACTTATTTCAAATGCTCTCCCGAGAGTTTTTTCTTTCTGGAATTATACGCCCTCAAAACATTTTTCTGCAACTTTTCCATGAGATTACCACAAATCAACTTTTGATCGGGGGCATAACCATACAACTTTTTGTATTCATCCATAGAGATGCCATGGGACAACAAATGCCTTGCCGTCAGGCTCTGAACTTTCCTACCGCACAGGCAGCACTCTACGAACTCTTTTCCAATCGCTTCTTCCGGCTTCGCCACCAAATTTCGTCTCGTGTATTTCTTCTTGGGCGCTGGAGACATATCGGTTTCTGTTTCCGATACCGCATCTTGCGTTACCTCAATCTTTGCTGACTCGGCAATATCCTCAGCCTTATCTCTTTCGGCAAGTTTTCCATTGGCCTCAATAAGGCCAGCCTTGAAAATTGTAAATTGTTCAAGAATAAAATCGAAAGGTTGTTCAGGATACCTTTCCATAACCAGTTTCAACAATTCTGAATCCTTAATCATAATGCCCTCTCTTCATACCAAGAATATTTTTGGTCTACAAAACTTGTTTTTTCAAATATCTTTATGTGAATACGTTAATTCTGTCCAGTCATACCAATATATCGGCAGCGTGTTGGTTCACGAATGTACCTATTCAAAGAATAAAAGGAAGCACATTATGGCTACAGTACGGTATTCAATACGCCAGAAAAAATGGATCGTAACATGGAAATCACATGGAGTATCCCTCCGGCATGAATGCGACTCGGAACAAGCAGCCCTGACATTCTCCCAAATTCAGGAAACCATTTTCCACAAGGAGTTCTTTCTCAGGTCTCCAAAGAGACAAAGAAAGTCCATCTCCGTAAGGGAACTGTTCGACCTGCACTTTCTTCGCTGCACCAAGAGCCCGCTTACAATCAAACAGGATATGTACCACGCAAAACCTCTGCTCGACTTCTTTTCCCGCCGATCCTCTCTGTCCATCACCCGAGCCGACATCTCGGCATTCTGCTCAATCCAGAAACAGGCTGGCAAAGCACAGTCCACAATCCACAGACGAATCTCGCTGCTGCGTTCGATCATGAACTGGGGATGGCGCGAGGGACTCCTTCCGGAACAGCTCGAGCGATGGTCGATCCCCAAGGGGAAAAACAGGCGAACGCCTCCTCCAACGATTTCGGAACTGTCGGCTCTTCTTCATGCGGCATCTACACGGGCGCTCGCGTAGGTCCAAGCGAACTGTTTTCTCTGACTTGGGACGACTTGGATCTGGCTCATGGCGTAATCAGTATGCCCAGCGCCAACAAAGGCGACAGGCTTGCGAAAAGAGATATCCCGATCCGGAAGGAGCTTCTGTCGCTTCTTGCACAATGGCAACGTCAGGACGGAGACTGCCCTTACGTCATTTCCTGGGCGGGGAAACCCATCCGCAAGATTGGTTCGGCCTGGAAAACAGCGATTCGCAAGGCGGGCATCCGCCTTTTAGACCATATGATTTACGCCATGCCTATGCCACCGCTATCCGTTCCGGAGTAGATCTCAAAACGAGTGCCGAGATCATGGGGCATGAAAGCGCCAGAATGATTCTTGATGTGTACGAGCACGTTGATTGGGCACAAAAAAACAGAGCCATTGAAGCCATGCCCAACTTCTTAGGAGTATCCTTCCCGGGCCGCTTGCAGCATCTCCCGCACAAACGGAGTGTTCCGAAGAATGAGATAAACGACGGCGGCACACGCCAAAGAGTAGGGAATGCCGTATCCATATTCCACGACAGGGAAGCTTTTTCCGATCCGGAGGTCGAACAGCAGCACAATCATCCAGCGAATGAGGACGCTGAGCATAAAGGAGAAGCCGAACAGCATTATCCGCCAGTCCTTCAGCAGTATGCTAAAATAAAAAGCGGGGACAAGAGCGATCTTGCCCAGCAGGTAAAACAAAAAAAGCTGAAACAGAAAGTCCAAAATAGCCAAAGCGCCCGGATGTTCCCCCAACCAGAATATTCCGCTGATAAACAGGACTATCCCTCCAAGCCCAGAACCGATATGCATATGAACCCTCCGTATACGGGGGCACCCTTCCGGAATACCCCCGGTTAAACCTCAAGCCATCCGCAGCTCCTTAAGTTTTCCGTTGGGACATCTATCCCTGATAATTCGCATCATCTCCTGAAACGAACAGGTGTGCGGTGCTTTTTCGCCCGGCAACAGAAAAGTACAGGATTTGACAGCCTTTCCCTTTTGCCGATAAGTATCTTCACAACTCCGCATCTCTTATCCTTATATCGCCGGGTGCGGGTTCAGCCCCCTGCCGCTCCGATTACGACAGGAGGCACTTGTTTTAATCAATGGCCGCCCGGATCACTCCGGCTTCAGGGTGAAGCCGCATGAACTCGTAAAGCTGAATGTACTTGTCGCTGAAATAAGGGCCTGCCTGTTCCGCAAAGCCGTTGAGCGCGTAAAGCGTGGCCCCGATGCCGGCCGCATCGGGAGACATTTCTCCATCAAAGTAGTTTCCGGGCCATACCAGGCGCATCTTGCCTTTATTCTCAGGAGCGATGTAAAAGCCGCCGTTGCTCAGCTCGTAAAACTCCCAGAATCCTCCATTATAGTCTCCGCACAATATCCTCATCCAACCAAAAACATGCCGTTCAAAGCTCAGCATGTACTTTGGTCCAACATGACGGAGCCAGAAGTTCAGGCGATCCTCATCGGGAACCCTCGTTGCCGTAATGACTTCCAATTCAAAAGATTCCACTATGTCCTCCCAGACTGCGAGTTTCTTTCCTGGAGTTGAACCTGCCTTTTCAGACAGAACCCCTCCGAGGCCTTTCACCAAAAGGAGAAGGCCTCGGAGGG
>CAUHBW010000090.1 GCA_959604115.1 uncultured Bilophila sp.
CCCTGTCAAGGACATGAAAGTCAAGCCTGACGATGAAGCCGTTCTGCTCGAACACCGGGATGAACTCGTCGGGCCGGAGGAATTCCCCTCCCGCCGTCCGCCAACGGACCAACGCTTCGGAACCCACGACGGTCCGCGTCTCCAGATCGAATTTGGGCTGATAATACACGAGGAATTCCCGGTTCGACAGGGCCGCCTCCATGTTTCGCTCGATCCGCTTGGCGGCCTTCAGCTCCTCTTCCATCTTCCCGTTGAACAGGACCAGATGCCCCACGCACCCCTTGGCTTCCCGCCTCGCCAGCTCCGCCTGTTCCGCGGCCTCCCGCACATTGACGTTCCTGCCCGTCAGGCTCACGCCGACGTTGAAGTCGAGCTGCGTCGAAATGATTCCGTCCTTATAGGACCGCATGTGCTCACGAAGAAATTCGAGAAAGGCGAGGAACACCTGCGGATCGGCGTACGGGCTGATGAGCAGAAAGCTGTCGCCCTTCATCCGGAAGAGGTGCGCTCCGGCGGAAAGGTGCTTCCGCAACGTGACCGCAACGAACACGATCACCCTGTTGCCGATTTCTTCACCGTAATATTCGTTGATCTGCCGCAGATTGGCGATTTCAATGGTCGCCACCGCCTTTTGCGGCATTTTTCGGACGCCCGCGCTCTTGCTCGTCTTGCCGAAAAAAAAATTCTGGTTGTGCAGCCGCGTCAGCCTATCCCGATAGGCGACGCTGTAGACCCGGTACTGGAAAAAGATCAAAAGCCCGATCACGAACGCCACCACCGCGAGGAAGGAAAATTCGATGACGCTCCGGTTCAGCTTCCAAAAACGGCTGAACTGGATCGGCATGACCTCGTTCCGCACGGCGATACGGCTGTATTCCGAATCGTCGATGGCGGTGATCGCCTTGTTCATCACGGAAAGCAGCAACGGGTTCAGGTCGTCCCGCATCCCGAAGACCACGGGAATCTCCGAGCTGAGGGAGGAAATGATCCCGATGTCCGGATACGGATTTTCCGCGAGCAGATCAAAAACGGCGTCCTCGGGCTGCATGACCAGATCGCACGCGTCCCCATTCACCGCGTCGAGGCATTCGGCGATCGTATCGTAGGCACGGATGGTCCAGTGGGGAAAATGCTCCTGAATGTAGAAAGGAAGCGCCGGGTGCGCGGCGGTGATCGCCAGCGTCTGCGCCGCGTACCGGTTGACCTGCGCGCCCAGCTTCCCCGCGATGAGCATGTGCACGCGGGTAAAGGGCACGGTCGAGGCCAGTCGGTACTTCGAGGCGAAGGCATCGACGAGAAACATGCCCATATACAGATCGGCTTTCCGCTCACGGAGCATGTCCATGCACTCGGCGTGGCTTTTCGCCTGAATGATGGTGAAATCAAGCCCGCTGTACTTTTTCACCAAATGCAGCAAATCGACGTAGTTTCCCCTGTACGTGCCGTTCTGGGCGTCGTAGTAGAATAACGGCGGATTGTCGGGGCCGAACACCACTCGCAGGAGGGGAAGCCTGCTGACGAAAAGCGTCTCGGCCTTCGTCTGGGCGTAGTCGGGATTGCGGAGCTTGCCGAAATGCCTAGATTCGAGCCGCTCGCGATAATACGGTTCGTTGAGGTAGAGCGTGCGCTGGAAGGCGTCGATGCGCTTTCCCAACTCCGGCCGTTCGGCCAGCGTGTACAAATGGAGGGGAAGGTTCCCCAGCTTGGCGATGACCCGGATAAAGTGCTCGTTGTGGATGTCCGCGACGACGGCGTTGACGCTCCCCTTCTCCAACGCTTCCCGCATTCGCAGGGAATCCTTGAACAAAACGGGCTCAAAAGAAAAACGCTCCTTCCGGGCGAGGGCCGTCAGCACCCCGCCCCCGAGGGAATCCTCCAGCAGTCCGATCTTGAGGCCCGAAAAGGCGGGAAAATCTTCGTAATGCAGCCAAGCGTTTCGGCTGTCGACGAACAGCACCTGCTGATTCATCGCATAAAAATCTTCGGAAACGCGCAGGTCGTCTCCCAGACGTTCCTTCGGGAACAGCCCTCCGACGGCATCCAGCTTTCCCGCCCGCAGGTCTTCCAGCAGCGTCGCGGAGTCTTCAAAAACGCATGTGAACGGCTGCCCGGTCAGAGCCGTAATCATGTCCAGATACTCCGCAAGATAGCCGCTGAAATGCCCGTTGGCATCCATTCGATACAGCGGGCACGTCTTTTGGAATCCCACTCTGAGGGGCTGTACGGCGTTCGCCTCAAGCTCGTCGTCGGCCTGTGCGAAAGAAAAGAAGCCCGCCACAAGCGCAAGGCACAGCAACGCAGCCCTGACTCCCCAAAGAAACGATCGACCGCCGGACGTCTCGTCATGCCGAGGCACTGCCGTCCCCGGACGCCCGCCGCGCGAACGCCTCGGAAACGCTTCTTCCATCCACTCCCCGAGGAAGCGATCGCCGCGGGAAGACGCAAATCCTCTTTTTTCCAACGCTGCACATCCCGGTCTGGAGTTTCGGGCTATCCTCAAAAGAAACAACACAGTTTCTGAGAATAAACTCAGGAGGCCCGACCGTCCAGCAGTAAATGCGCAGTACAGACATCGTGGCCGCACATCCGGCGCATCGCGGCCCGTTTTTGCAGCTCCGCCCGAAAACTCAAAAAAGGGAGGACGCCGTCCTCCCCACCCGCTCTACAATGCCTTGGGTTTGCAGCTTTTTCCGCAACCGCCGCAGCCGCACGAGCACTGTCCCTTCCGGGCCTTCCTGGCTCGCCAGACCATATACCCCACCGCCGCCAAAACGATCACGCCGACAATCATCAATTGTACATCCATCTCTATGCCTCCCGCACGCGTCCGCCCCGAAAGGCTGTGCATGCCCGGTAAACGTTCTTGTTCGCTCTGTCTCTTCTATAGTGATATTGAAATTCTTTGTCAAGTTTAATCATATCCTATAGCTCCTCGTGACTTCGCACTCCCGTGGTTCCATTGGAAAACGCCATAAAAAAGTGGGGGAAGGCCGCAGCCTTCCCCCACAGGAATCCTGAAACGAAAACGGATTAGCCCAAGAGACGCTTGGCGATCTCCTGCGCGGCCTTCCGTCCGGCACCCATGGCCAGAATGACGGTCGCCGCGCCGGTCACGATGTCGCCGCCCGCGAAGACGTTGGGGATGGAAGTTTCCCCGGTTTCCTCGTTGACCACGATGTAGCCGCGCTTGTTGAGCTCAAGGCCCGGCGTGGCTTCGAGAAGGATCGGGTTGGAACGCGTGCCCACGGCCACGACCGCGAGATCGGTTTCGTGCTCGAACACTTCGCCTTCGACCGGCATGGGACGGCGGCGGCCGGACGCGTCGGGTTCCCCAAGCGCCATCTTCTGGAGAGTCACGGACTTGAGCACGCCGTTCTCGTTCGCGTTGAAACGCACGGGACCGACGAGTTCAAGCAGCTTCACGCCCTCTTCTTCCGCATGTTCGATCTCTTCGCGGCGGGCGGGCATTTCGGCGCGCGAGCGGCGATAGATGATCGTGGAGCTTTCCGCGCCGAGGCGCAGGGCGGTACGCGCGGCGTCCATAGCCACGTTGCCCGCTCCGAACACGGTGACGTGCCTGCCGGGATAGGTCGGCGTGTCGAAATTCGGGAAGTCGTACGCGCGCCCGAGGTTCACACGGGTGAGGTATTCGTTGGCGGAGAACACGCCGATGAGGTTTTCGCCGGGCACGCCGAGGAACTGCGGCAGCCCCGCGCCCACGCCGATGAAGACAGCCTTATAGCCTTCCTCAAACAGCTTATGGACGGAAATGGTGCGCCCGCCCACCCAGTTGGTACGGAATTCCACGTTGTTGCGGCGCAGGCCGTCCAGTTCGGAGGCCACGACGTCCTTGGGCAGACGGAAGGCCGGGATGCCGTAGATGAGCACCCCGCCGGGTTCGTGCAGCGCTTCGAACACCGTCACCTTGATGCCGCGCGCTGCGAGATAGCCCGCAACCGTGATGGAGGACGGACCGGAACCGATGCAGGCGACCTTCAGGTCGGGATTGGTGACCGCACAGGCGTCGTTGTCGGTCAGGCCCACGCAGGGTTCCTTCATGGCGTTGTCGGCCACAAAGCGTTCCAGACGCCCGATGGCGACGGGTTCGCCCTTGATGCCCAGAATGCACTTGCCTTCGCACTGGTTTTCCTGCGGACAGACACGACCGCAGACCGCGGGCAGGCTGTTGGTGCTTTTCAGGATACGATAGGCTTCCGCCAGATCGCCCTTGACGATCGCAGCGATGAATTCCGGAATCCGAACTTCTACGGGGCACCCCTGACGGCACTTGGGATTCTTGCAGTTCAGGCAGCGGCTCGCCTCAAGCCGGGCCTGCTCAAGCGTGTAGCCGAGCGCCACTTCCTTGAAGTTGTGCGCCCGGACGTCCGCAGGCTGACAGGGCATGGCGACGCGGGGGGTCTTGGCGGGCTTCTTCACGTTTTCAGTGTTTGTCATGGCAGGTGCACCTGTGCTGGTGGTGTTCGATGGATTCCTTTTCCTGAGAGCGGAATGCGGAAAGACGCTGGCGGAGTTCGGCGAAATCCACCTTGTGGCCGTCGAATTCGGGGCCGTCCACGCAGGTGAATTTGGTCTGCCCGTCAACGGTCACGCGACAGGCTCCGCACATGCCGATGCCGTCCACCATGAGCGAGTTCAGGCTGACGGTCGTGGCGACGCCGAAGGGCAGCGTCGTGTTCGCCACAGCCTGCATCATGGGAACCGGGCCGACGGCGACGACTTCCTGCACCTTCTTGTCGCTTTCCAGACGCTCCTTCAGGAGGTCGGTCACAAAGCCCTTATGGCCGTAGCTGCCGTCGTCCGTGGAAATCAGCACTTCGTCGCAGAACGACTTCAGTTCGTTTTCAAACAGCAGGAGATCCTTGCTCCGGGCGCCGATGATGGCGATCACGTAGTTGCCCGCCTTGTGGTGCCCCTTGGCGATGTGGTGCATCGCGGCGATGCCCGTGCCGCCGCCCACGCAGATGACCCGGTCGCCCTTGACGATGTGCGTGGCCTTTCCGAGCGGACCGGCCACGTCGAGGATGCTGTCCCCTTCGCCGAGCGCCTCAAGCATCATCGTGGACTTGCCCATCACCAGATAGACGATGGTGATGGTTCCCTTTTCCGTATCCGTATCCGCGATGGTCAGAGGAAAGCGTTCGCCATGTTCGTTCACGCGCAGCATGACGAAATGGCCCGGTTTCGCCGTGGCGGCTATCTGCGGCGCATCCAGCACCAGTTTACTCGTTCGACCCGGAATCAGCGATTCCTTGTGCAGGATCGTGGTTGGCATGTGTAAGGTTCTCCTTGTTTCAAATCAAAACCGTCGTTCAGGTCCCCAACCCCACGGAACGCGCCCCCTTTTTCGTCGCGAGTCCCGCGGGAAACCCTATTCGTCGAAATCGACGACACGCACGCCCTGCGCGTCCGCGTTGGGCGCGATCCGGCGCCGGAACACCCGGATCCATTTCTCACCCCACCGCTCGCGGAACAGCAGCGTCGCCAGCCACTCCACCGTATGCAGAACGGGCCTGCGGACGTGCATGCTCATCAGGCTGCGCGTAATGCCCACCTTGCAGGACGGGCACCCCACCAGAATGGGAGTCTGGGCCGGGTAGTCGGCAAGCGCCTTCCCGAGCACGTCCATCTTCCGCTTCCGCAGGGTGTTGTACACCAGCGGGGACGCGATGGAGCCCATACCGGACTCGCCGCAGCAGCCCGGTGACACTTCAACCGTCGCGCCGCTCAGCTTGCCGATGGCGGCGGCCTGCTTCCGGACGCCCTTCACCTTGTGGACGCCCACCCATTCGGGGTGACACGAGGCATGGTAAAGGATCTTGCCGTCGAACACGGAATTCGCGTCCATCCGCTCCTGCACGAACTGCATCACGTCGAGGTGGACGAGTTCACCGGCACCTTCGAGCAGGCTGGACGGCTCCAGACGTTCGATGCCTTCGCGGCAGGAACCGCAAGCGGTGACGATATGCGTCACCCGGAAGCCGCGCTTGGTCGCCTTTGCGACGGTTTCCCGCAGCAGCTTCCTGTTCCGCTCCATGTTGGCGGCGAACTGCCCGTCGGCTCCGGCGGACAGCAGCGGATACCCGCAGCACAGGTGCGTCTCCGGGAGGATAACAGCGACGCCCGTCCTCAGCAACAACCCCAGCGCCGACAATCCGATGCTGCGGGACAGCAGGCTTCCGCCGCAGCCGGGGAAGTAGAGAACCGCATCCCTGAGTTCCGTGTTGCCTTCCGCGTTGCCGGCGGAACGGGCCATGAAGATGTTTCCGCGCTCCAGATGCAGGGCCTCGTACAGATTCCGGTATCCCGGCTCCGGACCCTTACCGGAAAAGAGCGGATTGTACAAACGCCGCCTGATCGCCTGCGGCACGACGCCCACGATCCGGTTCTGCATCCGCTGCCCCAGCGCGGCGGCCTTGACCGCCTGCGGAATCCGGTGCGAGGGATTCCGCACCAGCCAGTCGAGCACCTTGCTCTTGAGCGGATGCCCGCCCGCGCCCTCTTCCTCCAGAAACGCGCGAAGCTGGAGAGCCACGTCGGCCGAGGGAATTTTTACCGGGCAGACCGCCGTGCAGCGTCCGCACCCGGTGCAGTGCTCCATCATGGCGCGAAGTTCCGCCAGAATGGAGGGATCGGGACGCCCCTTGTTGATCTGCGAATAGTAGATGGCCTCGATGATCGCGCCGAGCACCATGTTCTTGTTCCGGGGATGGAAATGGTAGGAGCACTCCGGATACATCATGGGGCACACCTGCTTGCACTTGCCGCAGCGGGTGCACATCTGCACCGAGGCCAGCAGGTGGATGAGGCGTTCCTTGTCGGGCAGGCCGCTCTGGCTGATGTCTTCGATCAGCCGGTTGAAGGAGAAGGTAAAGGGCCGCACCGGCAGTTCGCGCTGGGTGAGCTTGGCGGGGTTGAACACGTCGCGCGGGTCCACCCGGTTCTTGAACTCCCGGATGGCGTCCATCTTGTCCTTGCCGAGGAACGCGATCTTGGTGATGCCGATGCCGTGCTCGCCGGACACCGCGCCGCCCATCTCCTGCGCCTCCGCCATGACGCGCACGGCGGCCTCTTCCGCGATTTCAAGCATGTGCAGGTCATTGGAATTGACGGGGATGTTGACGTGGCAGTTTCCGTCCCCGGCGTGCATGTGGCTGGCGACCACGACCCGGCCCGCAAGCATGGCTTCGCTGATCTTCTTGATCTTGGGCGCGAGGCGGCTGTAGCGTTCCCCCATGAGCCGGAGGAATTCCAGCGCCCGCTCCTCCATCTCCTCGTCGGACAGTTCCGAAGACGGAACCCCGCCCTGCGCGACGCGGGTCACGTTGACGAATTCGCGGTTGAGATCCTTGTCCTCCAACGCCATGCCGGGGAGCCGCCCCAGTTCCTGCAACGCCTGACGGTAGGCCATGGCCGAGCATTCGAGGTTGAGCTGTTCAAGGAACAGCGCGAAGTCCGGGATGCGCCGCATGGGGATGACCACGTCCTCGTTGATCTTGAATCCCGAGGTCCGGCGGGCGATGGCGGAGAGACGGTGGCGGTCTTCCCAGAAGACCTCGGCCTCCTTCTCGTCCTTGGCCACAAGCAGGGCCACGTTGTCCTGCGCGTCCACAATGCCCGAAATTTCCTGCACGCATTTTTCCAGCAGGTAGGGATCGTCGCCGTCCACCTGAAGAATGATGACGGAAATGGGCAGCCCTTCGTAGCGGTCCGACTTTTTCTGGTAGTCGATGGCCCGCACGTATTTGGCGTTGAATTCTTCCAGAGCGGACAGATGGGCGTAGTCCCCGTCCTCGCGGATGCGGTCGCGCAGGGCCACGATCTGCCCGATGACGATGGCGGCCTGATGCATGGACCGTCCGTAGAATTCGAGCACCATCACGCGGGAGTGCGCGGGCTTCTTGTGCACGATGAAGGTGGCGTCGGTGATGATGCCGTCCACGCCTTCCTTCTGCATGCCCGGCAGGCCGCCGAGGGCCTTGTTGGTCACGTCCTTGCCGAGGCCCGGCAGGCGGATTTCCGAGCCGTGCAGCTCCACGACGCTGCGGACGCCGCCGCTGATGTCCTTGACCTCAAAGACGGCCAGTTCGTCCGGAAGAATCTTGTGGCGGGGGTGGTTCTTGCGTTCGACGCTGATGATCTCGCCCGTCGGGGTCACCATACGCCACGAAAGCAGGTTGTCGAGCGTGGTCCCGTATTCGAAGGCGAACGGCCCGCCGGAGTTTTCCGCGACGTTGCCGCCGATGGTCGAGGCGGTTTTCGAGGCCGGGTCCACGGTGAAGAGGAACCCTTCCCGAGCTACGGCGTCGATGGCGGCCTGCGTGATCACGCCCGCGTCCAGCGTCACCGTCATGTTCTCCTTGTCCACGGGAGACATCTTGGTGAACCGGGTGGTGCGGACAATGACGGAACGCCGCCGCATGGGCACCGATCCCCCGGTCAGGCCGGACGCGCCGCCGCGCGGAATAAGCGCGAACTTCAATTCGTTCGCCAGTTTGACGAGTTCACTCACCTGCTCGGCGTTGGCGGGCTCCACCACCATGAGGGGCAGCTCCATGCGCAGGTCGGTGGCGTCGGTGGCACAGGCCACGAGCGCGCTCGGGCGGGTCACGATGGCGTCCGGCGGCAGGAACGCGCCCAGACGCTCGACCAGCTCCTTGCGGAAGGCCATTTCGGCCTCGTGCCCGCTCCAGAACAGGGTGATGCCTTCGCCGATGGTATTGGCGTAGTGGTGGGCGAGGGCAAAGACTTCCCGGTCGAACCGCTCCTTGACGCTGGCCTTGACCGTAGCCGGATCGACGAACGGATTGTACGCGACGAGGAACAGCTCTTCGGCTATCTCTATGGCGAGATGGCGGACGGATTCCGGCCAGTCGGCAAAATCTTCGAGATTGATGCGGAGGATGCGATTGACGACAAAATCGGGGGCGATAGAAATATGCGGGCCTTTGTGGGGCATGTGAGCTTCCTTATGTCTGGCGGAGAATCCCATTCGCCGATTGTGAATACGACAAAGATAGAGTATAGAGTCTCGGCACCGCATTTGCAAGGCATAAACATTTCAGCCCATTTTGCCCGTCAGAGGCACTTCCTTCCTTTTATGAAAAAAAACTCCCCCGCCGCCTCCGTTTCTGGAAACGCATCCCCCATTTCGGTTCCCTTTACCGTATATCTTGCCGTAAAGGGATTTCTTGATGACCTCCTCGTCGAACTCGGGGACGATGTTCTGGAAGTCCGCGGCCGGCTCGTGCTGGCCAAGGGCGCGCCCCGTCAGGTCGCATGGGCCCAGAACATCTGGGAATCCCCCGAATTCCTGCCCATCGAGTCCATCGGCGACGGCGCGCGCAGGCTCTCCGCCGTGCAGCGCAACTGGCACCTGCATTCCGAGGAAAACCACCGCCGCGCCGCGCTCATTCAGGAAAAGCTCCCCCACGTGTCGGAAAAGCCTCTCCACTTCGGCGCCCCCGCGCCCACGGCTCCGCTCGGTTCGTGGACGTTGTGGGAACCCAACCTGATCCTCGCCTCGGCGCGGTGCTCCTCGCCGTTTCCCGACGGGACGGTCAACTTTCACGAAAACAAAATCGATCCGCCGAGCCGGGCGTACCTCAAGCTCTGGGAGGCGTTCACCCTGCTCCCCAAACGCCCGGGCCCCGGCGACCTCTGCCTCGACCTCGGGTCGGCCCCCGGCGGCTGGACATGGGTGCTGGCAAGCCTCGGCGCGCAGGTTTTCAGCATCGACAAAGCCCCTCTCGCCCCGCAGGTGGACGCCATGCCCGGCGTGACCCACTGCATCGGCAGCGGCTTCGCCCTTGATCCCCGCCATGCGGGAGCCGTGGACTGGCTGTTTTCGGACATGATCTGCTACCCGGACAAGCTGTACGACGTCATCTGCCGGTGGATCGAGCTGGGAAGCTGCCGCAACTTCGTGTGCACCCTCAAGTTTCAGGCGGAAACGGATCACGCCACCGCCGCGAAGTTCGCCGCCATTCCGGGATCGCGGGTCATGCACCTGTCCTGCAACAAGCACGAGCTGACGTGGGCCAAGCTGGAAGCCTAACCGCCAAGGCCGGACAAACGCGCGCGCCGCACGGCCCGACGCTTCCGGCTGTTCCCTTGGATCGGCTTGGGACGCGGAAAGGCTACGCGGCACGCGCCCCCGCCTCCTGTGGAACGTCCCCTTCCGGCGGCACGCTTCCGAGACGACGCCAGCCCGGATCAGGCCCGGATATACAGGCCCTTCGCAAGGCCTTCCACGTCGCAGTACAGCACGCCTTCCATGCCGGGGTGCAGATTGTCCGCGCGTTCGCCCCTGTGGTTTTCGAGCCGGTACGCGCCGGGGCGCAGCGCGGGACGCCGCATGCCCGGCAGGAGGATCGACGCCTCGCGTTCCGAGGACCACGGGGACCGAACCTGCACCCGCCAGCCGTCTCCAGCCGGTTCCAGCAGACGCGCCACCACGGGCCGGGGACGGAAGCCCTCGGGCGGCGTCTCCACCCGGCGGCGCGGCAGGAAAAAGCCCGTGGACAGCGGACGCGACGCCGTGTGGAACAGCTCTTCCAGCAGCGCGCCCGTTGAAACGCCCTCCCCTTCGGCATGCGCCCGGCGGACGGCGCGGCGATCCAGCGCCGTGCGGTACACGTCTGCGATCTGGGCGACGTACCCGCCGCTCTTGGTGCGTCCTTCCAGCTTGAGGGCGCGCACGCCCACATCCGCCAGCAGGCCCGCATACCGCAACAGACACAGATCCTGCGGAGCCCAGAAACCGCTGAACGCCTCGCCCTGCCGGACCTCCCAGAGCGGTTCGCCCTTGCGTTTGCGCTCCTCCACCGTCAACGCCATCCCCCGGTACTCGAACCGACAGGGCTGCGTGCACCGTCCCTGATTGGCGGGCCGGTTGTTCACCCACGCGGACAGCAGACAATGCCCGGAAAGCGCGAGACACATGGCCCCGTGCACGAACGCCTCGAATTCGACGTCGGGGAACGCCTCCACCAGCCCGTGCATGGCGCGGAAGCCAAGCTCACGGGCCAGATTGACGCGCTGCACGCCCGCTTCCTTCCAGAAGGCGACCGCCGCCCCGTTCACGGAATGGGCCTGCGTCGAAAGATGGATGGGGACGGACGGGCAACGTTTTCGAGCCAGCCAAATGACGCCGGGATCGGCGGCGAT
>CAUHBW010000091.1 GCA_959604115.1 uncultured Bilophila sp.
CGGTTCGGAACCGTTTCGTTTCTCGGGCGTTATGCCGGGGGTCGGGGGGCGGCTCGCCCCCCGGACAGGGTCAAGGGGCGGTAGCCCCTTGCCGCCGGAGGCCTGTCTTCAATTTCCTACTTCGCGGTGCGGGTGGCGTTGAGGACGGCGAGGAGGGCGACGCCGACGTCGGCGAAGACGGCTTCCCAGAGGCCGGAGAGCCCGACGATGCCGAGGGCCATGAACAGCCCCTTGATGCCGAGGGCCATGACGATGTTCTGCCAGACCACTACGCGGGTCTTGGCGGCGATGGAGAAAAGCTCGGGCAGACGCGAGGGGGAGTCGTCCAGAATCACCGCGTCCGCAACCTCGATGGCGGCTTCCGAACCGAGCCCGCCCATCGCCACGCCGACGCCGGAGAGGGCCAGCACGGGCGCGTCGTTGATGCCGTCGCCCACGAACAGGACGGACTGCCGGGGACCGAGCGAACCGAGGGCTTCGGCCTTGCCTTCGGGAAGCAGACCGGCCTTGTAGTCGTCCAGATGCAGTTCCTTGGCGACGAGGGCCGCGCTTTCGGGACGGTCGCCCGTCAGCATGACCAGCTTCCCGATGCCCTGCTCGCGCAGGGCCCGCATGGCGGAGGCGGATTCGGGACGGAGCACGTCGGACACTTCGATGGAGCCGAGATAGGCGTCGTCGCGGGCGACGTGCACCACGCTGCCCTGTCCGGCAGGAACGGACGGTACGGCGATGCCCGCGTCTTCGAGCAGGAGGGCGTTGCCTACGAGGAGCGTATGCCCGGCGTGCCGCGCGGAAAGGCCCTTGCCCGGCATTTCCTTGGCTTCGACCGTTTCGAGGGCGAAGCCGTGGGCCCCGGAGGCGGTCTTCATGATCGCGCGGGCGATGGGGTGCGTGGAACGGCTTTCCACCAGCCGCGCGGCGGTGAGCACGTTCTCCTCGGTGTTTCCGGGGGCGGGCAGCACGCGGACCACCTCGAAGACGCCGCGCGTCAGGGTGCCGGTCTTGTCGAAGGCCACGGTTTTGATGTTGTGGAGCGCGTCGAGCACATGCCCGCCCTTCACGAGGATGCCGCGCTTCGAGGCCGAGCCGATGCCTCCGAAGTATCCGAGCGGAATGGAGATCACCAGCGCGCAGGGGCAGGAGATGACCAGCAGGACCAGCGCCCGATACAGCCATTCGTCAAAGGTTCCGTGTCCCGTCAGGGGCGGGAGAATCGCCACCAGCGCGGCGAGCGCCACCACGGCGGGCGTGTAGTAGCGGGCGAAACGGGTGATGAAGCGTTCGATGGGAGCCTTGTTCGCGGTGGCCTGCTCCACGAGTTCGAGGATGCGGGCCACGGACGAATCCGCGAATCGGGACGTGACTTCGATGGTCAGCGAACCTTCGAGGTTGACGGTTCCGGCGTATACGGGCTTTCCCGCACCCACGGACACGGGCACGGATTCGCCGGTCAGCGGCGAGGTGTCCACCTGCGAGGAGCCTTCCCGCACGGTGCCGTCGAGCGGGATTTTTTCGCCGGGCTTCACGAGGATGCGCATGCCGGGGCGGATGTCGGCGGGATCGGCGTCCGTGACGCGCTGGCCGCCGTCGTGTTCTTCGATGAGGTGGGCCACCGTGGGCCGAGCCGCCAGCAGCGCCCGGATGGAGCGTCGCGAGTTGCCCGCGGCCCGATCCTGAAAGGCTTCGCCGATGGAGTAGAACAGCATGACGCCCACGGCCTCGGGAAGCTGTCCGATGGCGGCGGCCGCGATGGTCGCACCGCCCATCAGAGTATATTCGTTGAAGAAGTCGCGGTTCAGAAGGCTTTGCAGGCCCTTTTGGAGCACGGGCAGGCCGCACAGCAGGTAGGGGACGCCGAAAAAGACGAGCTTGGCGACGAGAGGCGTCAGGAGGGCGTCGAGGCGTTCCTCGAAGATCATGCCGACGGCGAACAGGACGGCGGCGATCCACAGCTTGGGCTCGGAGCGGAGCAGGGAAGGCTGCGGCTCGGCGTCCGGTTCGGGGAGCGGCGCGCTTTCGTCGAGTTCGGAAAAGGTCGTGCCGGGTTCGATGCCGTCCGCCAGACGGATCATGGCGGTGAGTTCCGGCTGTTCGCCCTGGACGCGCATGCGGCCGCTGTCGAGGTTGATGCCTACGGATTGCACGCCGGGCAGGCTCGCGATGGCATCCTCGATGCGGGCCGCGCAACCGGCGCAGTGCAGATTGTGCACGGCATAGCGCTTAGTCATGGTTTTCTTCTCCTTGCGGCGTGTTTTCAAAGCGTTGCGCGAGCGAATGGACTTCAAGGGAGTGGAAGCAGTCCGCGTCGCCGTGCCCGAAGCCGCAGGCCTCTTCGGCGCGGAGGATTTCCGCGATGCGGGTTTCGTCCTCGACGATGGTCGGGTCGGCGGCGAGGGAATCCTTCATCCACGCCAGCACCTCGCGGATGTTGGGGCGCGCGGAGTCCTCGGCCAGCCGGTAGTAGACCCAGCGGCCCCGCTTGTCGCTCTCGATGAGGCGGGCCTGCCGCAGGATGGACAGGTGTTTCGAGGTGGTGGACGGCGCCAGATCGAGGAAAGCCGTCACCTGACACACGCACAGGCTGCGGTTTCGCAGCGCCATCAGGATGCGTATCCGGTTTTCGTCCGCGAGCGCGCGGCAGGTCGTCAGGAAGTCGAACATGGTTGCTCCTTTGGAGAGACGGACTGATGAAGCTTGAGAGGAACAGTATGTCTCTCTTAATTCGTTGATCAACGAAATATGATGTATGATGAACGTTGTCAATAAGGCTACGGAAGAAATCCGGAGAAAGAGATTTTTCTCTTGTTTCATTTCCCTTCAACACCGTGAAAAACGGGCTGACCTTGAACAAGGCCGGCCCGTTTTTCAGAAAGAAACCCAAGGGATGGATAGGGAAGCCCCAGCTCAAGCCGAGTGGGGGCGATACGGACAAAAGTCTTTGGAGAGGGTGGGGAGGGAAACGCAGGGGGACTCCCCCCTTCTCCAGAACGTTTCCCCTTTCCCTCCCCAGCCTACTTCTCCCTTCCTCCCCAGAACAGCCGGATGACCGCGTCGGGGGCGGGGGCGCCGAGCTTCGCGCCGACGACGAAGGCGGCGAAGGCGACGGCGGCGGTGGGGACGATGGCGTGGATGCCGCCCATCGCGGGCTTGAGAAGGCTCAGGGCGAAGAAGCAGGCCACGCCCGCCACGATGGAGCACACCGCGCCGGTGGCGTTGGCCTGTTTCCAGTACAGGCCGAGGATGATGGGCCAGAGAAAGACCGCTTCAAGGCCGCCGAAGGCGAAGAGGTTGATCCAGACGAGCAGGTCCGGCGGCTCGATGGCGGCGGCGAAGACGATCAGGCCGATGGCGGCGGTGCATCCGAGGCTCATGGCCTGAAGGCGCGAAGGCGTCAGACGGGCCGCGTCGCCCCTGAGCCCGTAGTGGATGTACAGATCCTTGATGATTGCCGCCGAAGCGAGGAGGAGCATGGAGTCCACCGTGGACATGATCGCCGCCAGCGGTCCGGCGATGAACACGCCCGCCCAGAACGGCGAGAGGAGCTTCATGATCAGCGTGGGCATGGCGAGATCCCCGGCGGGCAGGTCCGGGATGACCGCGCGGCCCAGCGTGCCCGCGAGGTGCACGCACAGGAGCAGGAACCCGATGATCAGCGTGCCCATGATCATGGCGTCGTGCATGGAGCGCGAATCCTTGTAGCCCATGCACTTCTGCGAAGTCTGCGGCAGGCCGAGGATGCCGAGGCCCACCAGCACCCAGAAGGACAGGATCATGGGCTGCGGCACCGCGTTCTTGGGACCGGTCGGGGTGATCAGGCCGGGATCGATGGCCTTGAGGCTGGCGACGCACTGTTCCATGCCGCCGCCCGCGTTCACCACGGCGACGAGCACCACCACCGAGGCGAAGACCATGACCATGCCCTGAATGGCGTCCGTGAGCACCACGGCCCGGAAGCCGCCCACGGCGGTGTACAGGATGACCGTGAACCCGAACAGCGCCAGCCCCACGGTGTAGGGATAGCCGGTCACGGCCTGAAAGAGCCGCGCCCCGCCGATGAACTGGGCCAACATCGCCGCCATGAAGAACACCAGCAGCGCCAGCGAGCAGAGAATGACCACCGCGTCGCTTTGGTAGCGGGCGCGCAGGAAGTCCGTCAGGGTCACGGATCGGGTCTTGCGGGCCCTGATCGCGAACCGCTTGCCGAGCACGCCGAGGGTCAGAAAAGTGGTCGGCACCTGAATCATGGCCAGCAGAACCCAGCTCAGCCCGAGCTTGTAGGCCACGCCGGGGCCGCCCACGAAGCTGCTCGCGCTGGTATAGCTGGCGATGATGGACATGGCGAGCACGAAGCCGCCCATCGAGCGGCCGCCGATGAAATATTCCTCGATGAATCCGCGCGAGTCCGTGGTTTTTCGGGATTGCCTGCGCGCCCAGAAGGCCGCGAGAAAGGAGAGCGCGAGATAGACGGCCACCGGGAGGATGGTGTTGAGCTGCTGCGGCATCAGAAGGCCTCCGGGTGGCGTTCGTCGGTGACTTCCAGCTTGCCGGAGTCGGGCGTCTCCTCGTCTTCGTCGAGGGGGATGTCCTTGAAGAACCGGCGGACCATGAACCAGAGGAGCAGCGACAGCAGCGGATAGCCCGCGATGCAACTGTAGAAGAACCATGCGGGCAGCCCGAAAACGTAGTCGTAGGCTTCGGGATCGCCGTCGCCCATGCCGTAGGCGCACACGTACCACCACACGAAATACAGCCCGTAGGCCCCGAGGGTCAGCAGGGCCTCGCGGTTGGCCTGCGCATAGCGCCAATCCTGCTTGAAAGACGTGTTCATGTTTGTTGCGGAGGGTTGAGGTGGGGAAAAAAGGGGGAACGCCGTCCGAGCCGGAAGCGGCGCGGACGGCGGAACCTGCCGTAGCTTTTGAAGGTGATCGGAAGGCGTCAGGGCAGGACGCAAAGTTCCTTGAGCGCGGCCTCGGCGATGTGCCTGGCCTGCGCGCCCGTGGCGCCGTCGGGCCCCTCGATGTTCACGGCGAAGAAGCGGCGGTTGCCGCCGACGTCCGCGCAGCCGACGAACCAGCCGATGATCCAGCGGTCGGCGTCGTCCGTGCCGGAACCCGTCTTGCCCATGAACCAGACGTTCGCGTCGCGGGACAGGGTGAGGTTCCGCTTGATGATGTCCACGTCCCCGGCCGCGAAGGGCAGGGAGCCTGTGTAGAGGGCGTGGAGAAGATCAACCTGCTCGCGCGGGGAAATCTTGAGGGAGGACTGGAGCCAGAATCGGGACAGGCCACCGGAAATGTCGCGGTTGCCGTAGCCGATGCGGTCCAGCGCCAGCTGCATCCGCCGTTCGCCGATGCCCGTTGCGACGCGCCGGAAATACCAGACCACCGAGTTGCGCATGGCCGAGGCCAGCGTCTGGTCGCGGTTCCACGCCTCGACGGAGGAGGGCTTGCCGTCCCACCGCATCAGCGTCTTGGCGTCGTCCCGGTCGAGGACGCCCACGTCCAGCCCGATGAGGGCGTGAAAAATCTTGAAGGTCGAGCAGGGCGTCCGGCGTATCTCGCTTTGCGCCTTGTCGACCACGGTGTAGCGGTCCGCGCCTTCATCGTACAGGACGAACGTGCCGGTGAACCCGTCGAACAGGCTGTTCAGGTCGTCCCGTTCGACCAGTTCCGAGGCACGCGCGCCGGAGACGGACAGAAACAGACACAGCAGGGCCGTCAGAATGCAGCGTTTCATCTTTGTTCCTTCGCGGGGAAGCGCGAAGAAGGGAGCCGCGGCTCCCCTCTCCGACGGAAAACGGACCGTCATCACGGCTTGATGTAGGCGAAGCCCTCGCGCTGGAGGCGGACGATCTCGACGACGCCCGCGGGCACGACTTCGGCGCAGGGAAGCAGGTCTTCCTTGGCGAGCGGAACTTTCTTCATGGCGTTGGCGCACACGCGGAAGGAAACCCCAGCCTGGGCCAGTTTCTCGATGGCTTCGGTCTGGGCGTTGTCCTTCCGGGCGAGGAACCGGGCGGCTCCGCCGTTGGCGAGCAGGACGACCTTGCAGGCTTCGCCGTTCAGGGCGGCGAGATAGTTGTTGATGTTGCCGAGGGCCATTACGAAGCGGGATTCCTCGGGCAGGTCCACATGCACCAGCAGATCATAATTCATGGTTGTCTCCTTTCAGGCGAAAGCCTGTCTGGTGTTCGATGACGCTATCCAGAAGTACGGAATATTCATCCGCAAGGCAATATGGAATAAATAGTTCCAATGAGAGGAGGCTTCCCTCATGATAGAGCCGTGTCCCATTCCGTAAGAGCGTGTTGGAAAAAGGAGTTTGCCTATGCCCAGTCCTCTTGCTCCCGAAACGGCCCGATCGTCCCTGCCCGTCATGGCGATTCGGGGTGCGGCCGTCGGGCTTTGCGCCGGAGGCGTGGTCGGGTTGCTGCGCCTGTCCCACGACCGTGCGGCGTCCCGTCTGGCCCTCTGGCTGGACGGCTGGCGAGAGGCGCTGTGGATCGTACCCCTCTGGTTCGCCGTGCTCGTCGCCCTGGCCCTGATCATCCGGCGCATCGTCCGGGAAACGCCGATGATCAGCGGTTCGGGCATTCCGCAGACCGAGCTGGCGCTGGCCGGGCGTCTTTCGTTCGTCTGGTGGCGGGTGTTGCTGGCGAAGTTCACGGGGAGCTGGCTGGCGCTTTTCGGCGGGCTGGCCCTCGGACGGGAAGGCCCGAGCATTCAGATGGGCGGGGCCGTGGGCGCGGGATTCCACACCTTCTGGCACCCGTCCGAACCGGAGGCGAAGCCGTCCCTCGCGGCGAGCCCCTATCTCGTCGGCGGGGCCGTCGCCGGTCTTGCGGCGGCGTTCGGCGCGCCGATCGCGGGAGTCCTGTTCGCGTTCGAGGAAATGAGGTGCGACCGGACCCTCCCGCTGCTCGTGGCCGCCTGCGCGGCCTCTCTCGGGGCGCACGTGATGGTCCGGGGCGTGTTCGGCATGGGACGCATCCTGCCTTTTGCGGATTTTTCGGCTCCGGCCCTGTCCTCGTACTGGATCGTGGCGCTGGAAGGCGTCGCCCTCGGGGTTCTCGGCGTGGGGTACAACCGCACGCTGTTGTGGCTCCACGACGCCGAAGCCCGGCAGACGCTCGTCCCGGATCGCTGGCGGGCGCTTCCGCCGCTGCTGTGCGCCGGAATCCTCGCGCTGTTCGCGCCGCAGGTCATCGGCGGGGGCGAGAGCCTGATCATCGCCGTCGGCGAGCACGGCGCGGCGCTCGGCATGCTGGTGACGCTGCTCGTCCTCAAATACCTGTTCGCCCAGTACAGCACCGTCGCGGCCATTCCGGGCGGCCTGCTCATGCCCATACTGTGCCTCGGCGCGTTGTGGGGCCGGGTATGGGCGGATCTGCCCGTCGCCGCGCTGGCGGCGCACGGCCTTTCGGCGCCCGACGCGGCGCAGTCCTACGTGCTGTTCGGCATGGCGGGCTATTTCGCGGCCACGGTGCGCGCCCCGCTCACCGGCATCATGCTGGTGATGGAGATGTCCGGCGCGTACGCCTGCCTTCCCGGCAGCCTGCTGGCCGGGCTCGTCGCCTGCCGCGTCGCGGACGCCCTGCGTTGCCCGCCCGTCTACGATTCGCTGAAAGCGCGCATCCGTTCCTGAACCGGAGCTTGCCCTTCCTGAAAATCCGCTTATGGTACTCTTTTTCCTTTTACTTCAAAGGAGTGTTCCGTGCGGTTTCCTTTTGCTGGCGACAATGCCCCGGATCGGGAGACGGACGAGGAACGTTTCGTCTGGAACGGCGAAACGATAGCCTTTTGCATCCGCCGCGGCTCGGCGCGGCGGAAACGGACCGCGATCCGCATTACGGGCGAGGGGCGGGTGGAGGTGCTGCTCCCTCCGCGCGCGCCGCGGCGTCTGGCGTTCGCGGCGGTTCGGGAACGCGGGGACTGGATCGTCCGTCATGTGCGGGACATGGAGAGCCGACCGCGCCCGGAGCCTCTGCGGTATGTGGACGGAGAGGAACATCTGTTTTTCGGAGAGCGATACCGCCTCAAACTTGTCCCGTGGGACGACGAAACCGTTTTTTTTCCCGGCGCGGAAAAAAATGGGCGGCTCGTTGTTACTGGAACATCACAACTTCTTTGCATCAGGGTGCGTTCGACCGCTCCCGAGACGGTACACAAACGTCTTTTCCTGTGGTATAAGGCACAAATACAAAAGCGTATAGAGGAGAGACTGTCCGAGATATGTCCGCGCATACCCTGGATCGACACTGTTCCTCCCTGGCGTGTGCGGATTATGCGCCGCCGCTGGGGGAGTTGCACGAGCGGTGGCGTACTGACTCTCAACGTCCAGCTCGTCAAGGCTCCGCCGCAGTGCCTCGAGTACGTGCTGCTTCATGAGCTGGCCCACCTGCGGGAACATAATCACAGCAAACGTTTTTACGCCGTATTGGAACGGCTGTTGCCGGAGTGGAAGGCCGTCCGCCGGGAACTCGGCGTATGGGCGCCTCTCATACTCCGGTGAAGGGGATATGCCTCACATCTGGGAAAGCAGGTCGGGATAGTCGTGAAGGACCGTTTCGGGAACCAGCCCGTACGGCTGGACCGGCACGAAGCGGACTCGTTCCTCTACGGTGCAGGCCCTGCCGATCTGGAAAAGCAGTTCGCCGCATTCGGGAAATCGTTTTTTCAGGCTGTAGCGGATGCTCGGCGAGGCTTCCGAGCCTTCCGTGGCGTAGACCACGAAGCGGTAGGTGGCGAGCCATTCGCGCCCCTGTTTCCGCAGGCCGGAAAGGTGCATGTCGTCGCAGTGGACTTCGGGCAGCGTCCAGTTCATGAGCAGCTCGAACCGTTTCTGGAGCAGGGACAGGTCGGGACGGTGGTCCGATTCGAGGGAAAGCCCGATGATGCCGACGAAAAAGAAGCACAGGGAGAGCGGCAGCAGCAGCTTCCAGCGCGTGCGGAAGTTCCGCGCGCATCGGGAGAAGCCCCCGGAAGGGCCGAACATGGACAGGGGAGCCATGTCGTCGGAGAGTGGTTTGGTCACGGTTTTCCTCAAGCTGCTGCGGTGTGTCGGGCGGTTGTCGGCTGTGGCCGATAGGCGACCACTACTCGAATACGGAAACTTTGTGAAATAGAATATTAGATATAGCTTTTGTGTTGATCTTTACGGCAACTTGTGCTGAGGTGGGGAGCCCGCGCAAGTTTACGGTATTGGGCTCAAGAGAGGGGAAAGGGAACGTTTGTCTCTTGGAATGGGCAACTGCCGGAGGGGCGTAGAACGAGAGACGGACGTCCGGCTTTGGATGGAGCCGGGACGCCGAGCGCAAAGGGCGCGGAATGTCCGCGTGCCGGAGACGCCTCTAGACCAAAGATGGATACCAACATGAGACATCAGGAACGTAACGTTTCCGATAGCGATGAAATCATACTCCATTCCCCATCTGCCGGTCTTTCCGGAGGGAATCAGGTCACCAGTTTCGTACAGGCGATCACGGCATCCTTGGGGTTCGCCATGTCGGCGGGTTGGGACTGGTTGCCGTCGATGCACAGACTCTGGCTCCGCGATTATGTGGACGCCGTCGTCCCGCCGAGCCCGTTCGGCTTTTTCGGCACGCTGTCGGGAAGCATTTTCTTCAAGATGGTGATGCTGATTGCGTTGTTTCCCGTCATGGAACGTCTGTTCATGGCTTTTCCTCCGTCGCGGGTGGGCCGTTTTCCCTCCGTCTTCCCCGAAAACGGGGTGATTTCCCCGGTCATCAGGGAGCGCCTTTATCTGGTGCTGCCGCTTCTCTGTTCCCAGCTCACGGCGATTCTGTTTCTTTCGCTTCTGACGTTTTACCTGCCGCCCAGCCTGAAGGACTTGATGCCGTGGCTGCTCGGCTCGATCTCCGCATTGTTCGGACTGATCTGGTTCACCATGCTCACCCTGCTGCCCGGAGTCTGGAGCTGCATCGCCTACGGGTTTGCCATCGCCTTCAGCATGTTGATTTCGATGTTGCTGGAGACTGTTCCGGCTGCGTCCCTGCCTTCGGTCCGCATACTGTTTCCGGCTCTGGCGGTTCCGTTGCTCCTGTTCGCCGCGCCGCCGCCCGCGGAAATCCGCCTCCGTATCCGGCGCCATCAGCGTCAGCGGCTGTTTTCCGAAAGGATGAAGGGCGTTCTGCTGCGGAATCTGCTGGCGCGAAAAATTTCCCTGTCCAGCGTGTTCTCCCGTCAGGGAGGCGTATACATGATGCTGCTCTTGTTCCCTCTGATGTACGGTTTTCCCCTGCTGATGGATTTTTCCTCCGGCTGTCCGCTCGTGTGCATCAACATTCCGGCGGACCCGCCGCTGGAGCGGCATACGTTTCTGATCCTTTCCGGCGAAATGTCCGGGGCGTTTCTGGCATCGTCGCTGATAGCCTTCTTTCCCGGGCACGGGCTGCTGGTGCCGATGTTCGGACTGTCGCTGTTCGGCTGCGGCGCGTTGCTGACCACGGTGTTCCCCTCGCCGCCGCTCAATTCCGTGGCTTTTTACGCCATGCAGCTGGCTGCCGGGTGCTGCGCGGCGTTCGGCCTGTTTCTCGTGCACCAATTTTTCCAGCGGAGCACCTACCTGTTCCGCAATCTGGCGCGGGCGTTGTTTTTGCTGACGGCGTACGGTTCGGTAGGCGGTTATCTGTTGTGGTCGCTGGCGGAGAACATTCACAATCAGTATCTGGCGTCGCACTCGCTGTTCATGCTTTTGATGACGCTCGGCTCCATTGCCGGGCTGTTTTTCGTGTATCTGATCCGGCGTCCTTTGCGCGATCTGTTGAGCAGCGCGCCGATTCCCGGCCCGTCGCTTGAGGATGCGCTGCTCGTTCCGGTGGAGCCGGAAGATCCGTTCGAGCAGTTGACGCCCCGCGAGCGCGAAGTGGCGGAGCTGGTGCAGACGGGCATGAAGAATCTTGAAATCAGCGTGAAGCTGAACATCACCGAGACGACGCTGCGCGTGCATCTGCGCCGCATCTACCGCAAGCTCGGCATTCAGGGGCGGGTCAATCTGCGCGAGTTCAACAACACCGAGTGAAAGGAAAAAGGCATGCCTCCGGGGTCGGGGGGGCGCGCCGCCCCCCAGCCCCCCGCGCCACGCGCGCACCCCGCCACC
>CAUHBW010000092.1 GCA_959604115.1 uncultured Bilophila sp.
CCGGCGGGGTGACGTTCTTGCTTTCGTCGAACGCGGCCCCGCAGTAGAGCGTGACCCGGTGGTCGTAATAGACCTGCCGCTCCAGCGTCTTCTTGGCCTTGTTGAACGAATCGTTCCACTCGTTTCCGGCTGCCTGCGCTCCGGCCGCCGCGACTGCCGTGACCAACGCCGCCAGCAGGGCGGCCATGATGCGTTTGTCCATGCGGATACCTCCAAAGGATGTCCGCATGGTATATAGACTTGTCTATATAAGACAACACGAAATTTGCGCCGCTCGGCCTCCCTGCCGCCGAACCTTGTTCACGGTGCGACCGCCGTCCCGTTTGTGCCATAGTCCCGCAAAAGGCAGGATGGGATATGGCGCACGGCACACGCACTTTGCTTCTTGACGAGAACTGGGACGTCACGCTGACGGAGGCCGGGAACCTGGCTCTTGCCGAGGGCGACTACGCGACGGCGCAGAACGTCGCCAACGAGTGCCGCCTGTTCACGCGGGACGCCTTTTTCGCACAAGATGACGGCATTCCGTGGTACGTCGCCCAGCTTGGCAAGCCACTGGCCCGTTCCGTGGCCTCGTCGCGTATGCGCCAAGCGGCTTCCGATGTTGACGGCGTCGCTTCCGTAGAGTCCGTCACGATCGAAGACCTTGACCCCGTAACCCGGATCATGACCGGAACCGTCAGGATGACCACGACGGAGGGAACCAGTGTCGCAGTTGACCTTTGATCCCAAACTCGGGCTGGTGGCCCCGGAAACCGAGTCCGTCCGCGAGGCGGTGCGGTCGGACTGGCAGGACGCCTTCCGGGACGTGGACGTTGAACTGAACGTCGAGCCCTCCACGCCCGCGGGGCAGCTTGTGGACGCGGAAACGGCGGAAATCGAGGCGAAGAACGCCGAACTGCTGTTTCTCGCCAACATGTTCAATCCGAAGGTGTCCGAGGGCCGGTGGCAGGACGCGCTGGGCCACATCTATTTTCTCACCCGCAAGATCGCGCAGTCCACGGTGGTGGAATGCTCCGTGACCGGGCTTATGGGCACGACCATCCCCTACGGCGCGATGGCGCAGAGCGCGGACGGGCGCTACCTGCTTAACACCGGGGCCTTCACCATTCCCGAATCCGGGGCGGCGACGGGCTATTTCCGGCTTGCCGAGCCGGGGCCCATTCCCATCGCGGCGGGCGCCGTCACGAAGATCGTCACGCTCATTCCGGGGTGGTCCTCCATCGCCAACGAATCCGCGGGCGTCGTCGGACGCGACGTGGAGACGCGGGCCGAGTTCGAGTCCCGGCGGTACGCCTCGGTCGCCAAGAACGCCCACGGGACCGCGCCGTCGCTTTACGGCGCGCTTGCGGACCTCGACGGCGTCATCGACTGCCGGGTGCTCGAAAACATCACCAATGTGGAAGTGGTCAGGTACGGCGTCACGCTGGAGGGCCATTCCGTCGCCGCGTGCGTCTACGGCGGGGACGCCGCCGCCATTGCGGAAGTCATTTTCCGCAAGAAGGACGCGGGCTGCGGCACGAGCGGAAACACCGAGGTCACCTACGAGGACCCGGACCGCGCCAACGCCTGGGGCGGCCCGCTCTACCACTACAAAATCGTGCGTCCGACCGTCGAAACGTTCTGGATACAGGTCAACCTCGTCAGCAGGTCCCTCATGGCCGAGACGACGCTGGGGGCCGTCAGGCAGGCGGTCATGGACGATTTCCTCGGCAGGTCCGAAGCCTCGGGCAACGCCCGCGTGGGGCTGGCGCAGACCGTGTACGCCAGCCGGTTCTACACGTCGGTCATGGCGGTGGAGGGCATCACCTGCCTGAAGAACGTCAAGATCCAGCTCGGCGGCGCGGAGGCCCCGGAGACGTGGCTGGACGTGGTGGCCGTCGACGCCGATGTGGAACCCACGCTGACGCTCGACAACATTCTCGTCAACGTGACGGAAAGCTGAGGCCGCTATGGGCGCACCCACATGGCTGAACATGGACGACGTTCCCGATATGCGGGAGGTGGATAACGTCGACTCGCCGGTCCCGGATTCGATCCAGTCGCAGTATGCGGCGTCCGGTCGCATCGTCGCGCTGGCGCGGGGCTTCCAGGCCCGGATCGACGCCTCCCCGGACATCGACACCTTTTTCGAGAAGTGGGTGAATCTGCCCACCTGCGAGGGCTGCGCGCTCGACAACTGGGGGCGCATCGTCGCGATCCCCCGCGTTTTGCAGGGGCACGAGTCCGTAACGCCGGGATTCGATGACCAGATCGTCTGGGACGACGCATATTTCAAGTTCTTGCTCATGTACAAGGCGATGGCGAACATCACCGCCGCCGACGCCGGGCAGATCAACCGTATGATGTCTATGCTGTTTCAGGACATTACCTACGTCCTCGACATGCAGGACATGACCATCCGCGTCATCTTCGACTACTACCCGAGCGACGTGCAGATCACCATGTTTCTGGCCTACGGCCTGCTCAACCGGGGCGGGGGCGTCGGCTACAAATGGTACCGCATCAAGACCGACGAGACGTTCGGATTCGACGATCAGGAACTGCTCCCGTTCAATCAGGGGATTTTCGCCCCCTACCGACTGACCGAAGGATATTAGACATGGCATATCCGCTGCATTTCTTTACCCAGCCGTTCTGCGAATCCGGGGACAAGACCCTTCCCACGGACGAACAGCCCGCCGAAGGCCGCACCAGCCTGCCGCTGGGGTTCCCGCCGGAGACGCAAAAGCCCATCCGCGACGGCGGCATCGCCCCGGACCGCTGGGACTTCAACGGCATCCTCTACATGCTTTCCGCGCTGGCCTGCTGGCAGCAGGCGGGCGGACAGTGGAAGTACGACGCCTCGTTTCCCTACGAGCCGCCGTCCTTCTGCCACTACGACGACCAGCTCTGGTACTGCGTCAGGGAGAACGGGCCGGGAACCGCAAACGCCGCTGTGGTTCCGGGAACAAATACGGCGTATTGGGTCGATCTGCTCTGGTTCGTCGCCGGGAAGAAATACTGCTCGCGCACCGGCAATGCGATTCGGCTCACCGGCGATTATGTCACCGGGACCGGAACGATTGACGAAACGGGAGAATGCGGTTTCTCCCCGGTGGTCCACCAGTCGGACAAGCTCTCCTCGGCCCGCAATATTTCGCTCTCCGGCGACGTGTCCGGGTCCGCGTCTTTCGACGGTTCGCGGGGCGTGACGATTTCCGCCGCGGTATCCCCGTCGCTCCGCATGGTTCCGGACTGGTCGCGCATGGGCAATCCCGTCAAGGTGACGCCTTCAACCGTCTTTGTCTGCCCGACGAACGGGTATTTTAACGTCCGCGTCGGCACCAGCGCATTGGACGAAATCGTCTATATCTACATCAACGGAAAAATGGTCACCGGCGCATCGCAGATCGATGAAATTGACGAAACCATTCCCTGCGCCGCTGGGGACAGGGTGACGTTTTCCGGGCATTGGACCGACAAGGGCGAAGGTCAGTCCGAATACTGGTGGGTTCCCGTAAAATAGAAAGGAGAAACGCACATGGCTTTTAAGTTTGTTCGCACGGGAACAGGGGAACTGTCCGGCCCTTCCATGATTTACCAGATAGAGCAGGGTTTCGACGACACGGCGGCCTCTGCCGAGGAAGCGCGCAAGACGGCAGAAAATGCCGAAGCCACGGCGAATAAGGCGCTGGAGGAGGCCACCGAAGCGACAGCCGTGGCGGATGTGGCTCTAAAGACGGCGCAGGATGCACAGGCAAGCGCAGGCGCGGCGCAAAACCGGGCGGACGAGGCATGGAACGCGGCGACCGGCGGGGGCGAGTCCGCCGAGTCCGCCATGCGGCGCGCCGATGCGGCGTATGACCTTGCCGATACGGCGAACGCCAACGCGCTTTCGGCGCAGGCCAAGGCCGATACGGCGACGGATGCGGCGGAGGCCGCGACCACGGCGTCGAACGCGGCGACGGATGCCGCCACTGTCGCCACGGATACGGCGAACGAAGCGTTGTCGAGCGCGGGAATGGCGGAAACCACGGCTACGCAAGCCGCTTCGGACGTTGCGGTGCTGAAAGCCATCGTCTCCAACGTTGAAAGCGCAATCGACGAATTCGAGGTAGACAATTACACCACGTCACTCGACTCCATCGTCGTGGACCTGGTGAAGAAGCATATCACCGGAAACGTTGCCACGGCTCTGCCCACCGGCGTCACGGCCCCTTTCTGGTTTTACAACTGGACTACCGATACCCTCGCCACCGTTTTCCAGTTCATCCAGAAAGGGGCGTCGCAGTACGGACGCCAAGGCACGCCTTCCGGCGTAGGCAAGCTCGACGGCACAGACACGTACTACATCACTTTTGCGACGGAAGAGTCCACCGGCGCAACGTCCGTAGTGTATGAATGCGCGTCAAACGCCATTACGGCAGAGACGGCGAAGGGGTATACGTGGACCACGACGTCTACGCAGGCCAATGGTATTGAGGGCACACTGGCTCTGGAATCCACAACGCCAGACGGCACGACTCTTTCCATCGGCGGCGTAGAGGTCGGGACGGTGACAAACGGCGCGCTGGTTATCACCAGTTCGCACCCCATTGCCAACACCGTATCGAACATCACGCTTACCGGCGGCACGATTACCGCATCGTCTACCGTGTTCAACTTGAAATTGGTATGGACCGCACTGACCGCCACAGGCTGCGCATGGGCCGCATGGGCCCCCCTCATTGACAACGATGGCGTGGTGCGGACGACCGGCAACCAGACAATCGCAGGGGTCAAGACCTTCACGAACACCCCCATCGGAACCACTCCCGAAAGTACGGCTACCGGGAATGAAATCGTCACCGCGTCGTGGGTCAACGCGAAAATTCCCAGTCTGGACGGGGCGGTTACCACGACAGGAAATCAGAGTATTTCCGGGGTCAAAACGTTCACTACTGGACTAGCGCTTCAAGCGGCATCGCCGAACCTTACCATGACGGCGACGGATTCCGACGATTCCACGGGAGGCGTAACGATTCTGGGAAACGTACTAGGGACCAGTCAAGTCCTCGGGGCTTTCGCCGCAAGTATCGCGTCAGCGGGTACCATAAGCCGGTCTGCGGAAATGCGAGCCGACGGAACCGGATGGGGGGCCGGAACGGACGCCATTATCAAAGCCGTGGTCACTTATGACGGCGTGCAATATGGCATAGCTCCGTCAACACCGGTGGGCTCGGATAGTAATGAAATTGTAACAGCAGATTGGGCTACAAAAAACCCAGTAGGGACGTGTCAGATTTTTTCGTCCGCGTCAGGAACTCTTGATATAGACATATCGAAAGGCAACTATGCTCGGGCGACAATAACTGGGAACACCACTTTAACTATTTCAGGCGTAGTAGAGAATTTTGTCAATACTCTGTTTATGTGGGTCACAAATGGGGGAAGCTACACTATCAGCTACGGGGATATGATACATTGGCCCGAAAAAACGGCCCCAACATTGACAGCAAGCGGCACAGACCTTCTGATGTTTATCACATATGACAACGGGATTACGTGGTTCGGTAACTATCGTTTGGATATGGGGACGCCAGAGTAAATAGGGATGAGTGTATGCTTCGTGATATTTTTATGACCGGCGGAACCACGTCCTTATTATCAGGTTCTTGGTGTACTCAATTCGGCATTATCGGTATGTCGGGAAATCTGTTTGCGGACAGCATACAAATTGCAGGATCCGGGAATATTTACGCCACGGGGCGTTATGCAAGTTCCGTTTTCCTTGTTAAATTTGACCCATTCGGATCCGTTATTTGGTGCAAAAAGCTCTATGATTTAAATAATGTCAAAGTTCCAATAACTTTAGACCCCGACGAAAATATATACTTGACAACAAGAAGCGGTCAAAGAATTGTAAAAATTAATTCTGACGGTCTAGACCAATGGGCATATAATGATACCGGACCATATACATATGGTTCGATGGACGCCATTGTTTATTATAACGGATATGTTTACACCTCTGGCTACGTTGATAGAGCCTCAAACTTTTCTAACGAATCTCTCTGCATTTATCAGTATGACGCCGCATCGGGGGGGCGTATTCGAACTCTTATTCATGATGAAACATCGGTGACAACGGATGGGACATTTAATAACTTAGCTATTGCGGCATCAGGGATATATGTTGCGGGAGACTTGAAATCTTACGCAGGGGTAATATGTTCAGCAAATTTTAACGGCGATTTAGTGTGGCGCAAAGGAACGCAGGACTTTGTATATAGTTCTACCGGTCACAGTTTAGCGATTTCTCCTGACGGTACTCAGATATTTACAGGGTATAGATATTCCTCGGATAGTAAAGGCGGGGTAATATCCTTTACGTCGGGAGGAACTAAGAAATGGGAGAGGAAGTGGACTAATCTTTACGACTGTATAAATCTTGTAGCAACTAACACCCAATCCGTATTTATAGCGTCAACAACTAGTACCTACACTAACCTAGCTCAATACTATATTTTGAAAATCGACTCGGAGGGAAATCAATTACTCTGTCGAAAATTTTCTTTATCGTCTATGCGATACACGCCCGCTATCGCAACAGACGCTGACGAAAACTTATATATGTTCGCGAACTATGGTTCCGAGGGGTTTATCATATCGAAAATAACACCGGAGGATCTCGCGGCACCTCAGCTAATATTTGGCCCCTTAACATTGACAGAGGAAGAACTCGAAACTGTGTCTAATTCAATCGCGTATACAACACCGGCACTAATTAACTATAATCTGTCAATACAGCATACGGAAATAACGTTCATTCCTACGTCACTTAACACGACGGAAACCAAATTCCCGATAGAGACTATTTCTTAAAACTCTACCAAGGGATACTATTATGCTTATCAATACCGAAACTAAAGAGTTGGTGAACGCTCCGGCCTTTCGCCATATGTACCGGCATATTTCACTCCCGGCCCGGCTGACGGATGAAGTGCTGGCTCCATACGGCTTTGCCACTTTCACCTACACCGCGGATCCCCCGTACGACGCGGACACCCAGACGCTGTCGTGGGAACCCGCGCTTGTCGAGGGAAGCTGGCAACAGGTCTGGACGGTGACGGATATCGAATTCACGCCGGAAGAGCAGGCCGCCCGGCTGGCGCAGTACAAGCGCGACCGCATCCTCGCCATTGACGCGGAAACCTCTCAGAGCATCTTCGCCGGGTTCACCTACGCAGTGGACGGCGTGGAGTATCGTTTCAGCTACGACACGCTCGACCAAATCAACTTCGCCGATACCGCCAACCTGTGCATTCTGGCGATTCAGGGCTTGAGCTCCGGGGATACGGAAATCCAGTGGAAAACGCATACATTGGAAGGCGAGTTGGTGACTCACACCTTTACGCCTGCGGAGTTCCTGACGCTGTACACGACCGGCGCGCTGGCGCACAAGAACGGCCTCATTGACGACGGCGAAGTCCGTAAAGTCAATGTCGAGGCCGCCCGGACCATCGAACAGATCAACGCGGCCTGACGCTCCTTGCCCTATGAGTACCCTGTGGAGAATGCTTTGGATGGGTGGAAACATGGCGAAAGTCAATTTTTACGTCGGCGAAATCAAACTGTGGTACGGCGAGCTTGACGCTGTCGGCAGGCATCCGCTGTTCGACGGCGTGGCCGATGCGGCGTGGCAGGTGTGCGACGGAACCAACGGCACCCCGGACTTGCGCGACCGCGTGCCTTTGGGCGCGAGTGCGACAAAAGCCAAGGGAACGGCTGGCGGGAGCGCGACGCATACGCATACGGTTTCGGTTTCCGTAGCCGCGCACCCCACAACGGCCTGCACGGGAACGACGGCTTCCGCTTCGCCAGGCGGAACGTGTGCGGCGGCCTACTCCGGGGTGGGCGCGTCGACTGGCGGCGCGACGGTATCCGGGTCGGTAGGATCAACGACGATTACCACGTCCACCATGCCAAGCCATCGTCATACGCTGCGAAATAACGCCGGACAACTAACTGTCGGCACATCGGGATATTGGGCGTTGTGCGAAGGGACATCGGGAACAACGGATACTCTCTACACGGGCGGCAGTGGCGCCCACACCCATTCTTTCTCCAGTTCCGGCTCCCATTCCCATTCCATTTCCGAGAGCGCGCATACCCATTCCGTTTCCGTCAGCGCACACACGCACGCTATCGGGACCGTCAAAACCCCGTCGCTGACGCACTCGGCATCCGGCACGGCGTCGTCAACCGATGCGTTGCCGCCGTTTATAGCTCTTCACTTTCTGATGTATGTCGGAGAATGACCCATGCCCGAGATGAGACAAAACGTAACGGTCGTCCCCGGAGACGGGCTTATCGCCGTTGACGGGGTTTCCCTGTGGTTCGCCTTCGAGGCTCCGGCCAGCCTGCACGCGCTCCAGTGGCATGACGGCGCGGGCGAGATGGAGTGGACGGACGACATGAACCACCCTCTGACTCCTGCGGATTACGCGGAGGACGTCGCTCCGTTCGTCGCGCTGTGGGAAGCGGAAAAGGCCCGGCTTGAAGCCGAGGCGGACCGGCCCCCGACGCTGGAGGAGGCCAAGGCCGCCAAGCTGGAGGAAATCAGGGCCGCTTTCGCCGCCGCCGAAGCCGACGGCTACGTCGAGTCGTCGCTCGGCTTCCGGGCCGACGCCACGCGCCGGAGCATCGAAGACATCGACGGCCTGATCGACCTCGTATCCTCGGGCGCGCTCCCGGCTCCGGTGACGTTCCGGGACTATGACAATCTGTACCACTCGTTGACGCTCGACCGGCTCAACGCCCTGCGGCTGGAGGCCAAGGGGCGCGGGCCGCTGCTCTACGCCCGGAAATGGGAACTGGAGGCCGCCGTGGAGGCCGCCGAAACGGTCGAGGCCGTGCTCGGCATCGATGCGGCGGTGGGGTGGCCGGGAGTCGAAGCGTGGCCTGCGGCAAAAAAGTGCTCATCGCGCTCGATCAGCTCGCCAACGCGCTGCTGGGCGGCTGGCCCGACGAGACGCTGAGCAGCCGGGCGTGGCGCTGGGAAAAGGACGGCGTGCGCTCGTGGCCTCGGCGGTTCATTGATACGTTGCTTTTTTTCGATCGGAATCATTGCCGGGAGAGTTTTGACAGCGAACGGCTGGGGCGGCGACTCCCGCCGGAGCTGCGGGCAAGATGGCCTTTCGGGCAGGCGTGGGGCCTCCACCACCGGCCCGGCGAAACGCCGTCGAAGCGCGAACCTTGTTCACGGTGTGTTTTTGTTCCGGGGCGTTGCAGAATGCCGCCATGAGCAAGCGCACCTCCAGACGCCTTCCCGTCTCCTCCCCCACGCTCCCGCCGCGCCGTCTGTCCCTCTCCCCGGACGCGCGCGGCGGGTTTGCGCCCGTCCCGCCTCCCGCTCCCGACGCCGTCCGCGCGCTGTACGGACCGGCGAAGACGCTCGGCGCGTCCGAGGAAGTCCGGGCGGCGATGGATTCCCGGCTTGAGGCGTCCGGCGTCTATTCGCTGCTTCAGCACACGCTGGAGACGGGCATGGGCGCGGCCCCCCAGTTCATGGGCTACGGCGCGCTCCAGAACCTTGCGCAGAACGGCCTTGTCCGCGCCTGCGTGGAAACGGTGTCCGACGACATGACCCGCGCGTGGATCGAGCTCAAGCGCGAAGGGGAGGGCGGAGACGACGCCCTGCCGTCCGAACTGGCGCAGGCGTGCAAGAAGTACGGCCTGCAGCGCGTCTTCCACGAGGCCGTGGAACTGGTCGGCTACGAGGGCGGGGCGTTCGTGTTCATCGACACCGGGGCCGTCGGACCGGAGCTTGAGCGGCCTCTGAACGTCGGCCCGTACTCGGCGGAACTGCAACCCGGCGGCGCGCTGCGCTTCGCCGTCGTCGACCCCGTGAACGTGGTCCCCGGCGACTACGACAGCCTGTCCCCGCTGGAGCCGGACTATTTCCGCCCCCGCTGGTGGTGGGTGCTCGGGCAGCGCGTCCACGCCTCCCGGCTGATCCGGCTGGTCGCCAACGAGTGCCCCGTGCTGCTCCGGCCCGCCTACAACTTTCTGGGCATCCCGCAGGCGCAAATCCTCTGGGACTACGTGCTGCATTTTCAGGAGTGCCGCGCCGCCGAAGCCCGCCTGCTCACCAAGTTTTCGCTGACCGTCTTCAAGACGAAGATGGACGACATCCTTTTCGCCTCCGGGGGCACGGCCCAGCTCGACGCCCGCATCCGCTACATGATCCAGTCCATGAACAACGACGGCGTGCTCGCCGTGGACAAGGAGGCGGAAGAGGTCGTGAAGCTGGAAACCCCGCTTTCCGGCGTGACCGACATCGTGCGCCAGTCCCTCGAAATCCTCGCCGCCATGAACCGCACCCCGGCGGTCAAGCTGCTCGGCATCAGCCCGTCCGGGTTCAACGCCACGGGCGAATCGGACATCCGCAACTACTACGACCACATCACGAGCCAGCAGGAGAAAGTCCTGCGCGACGGCGTCAAGAAGGCGCTCGACTGCCTCCAGCTTCACCTGCGCGGGAGCGTCGACCGTTCCGTGACCTTCGATTTCGCCCCGCTCGGCGAGGAGGACAGGGCCGCGCTGGCGACGCTCCAGAAGACGAAGGCCGACACCATCGCCGTGTACCTCGACCGCAACGTCATCGACGAGGAAGAGGCCCGCGAGGCCCTCGCCGCCGACCCGGACAGCGGCTTTTCCAACATCGACCCGGCGGACGTGCCGGAGCCGGACGAAGGCGGCATGGGCGGCATGTTCCCCGAAGGCGGGGAGGGCGGCGACCTCGACGACGCGGACAAGGCCGGGGCCGTGCTCGACCTCGCGCGGGACGAAGAGGTCTGGCGCACCGCCGAGAACGGCAAGCGTTTTCAGATCGATACCGAAACCGGCGAAATCCTGAAAGGGAATGTGGGGCAGCCCGTCGTCAACCGGGAATCGCGCCCCGTGGAGTCCACCCGGCCCGATTCGGCCCGGTATGAGGCGTTGCTGCAAGAGAACGGCGGCGACCACAAGAAGGCCGCGCACGCCTATTTCCGCGAGAGATTGCAGGGGCGGCACG